>JAYVRT010000266.1:0-2163 GCA_043776025.1 Archangiaceae bacterium
GGCCAACGTCGCCACGCTCTTCGGCCTCATCGGCACCATCGTCGGCCTCATCGGTACCTTCAAGTCGCTGGGTAACGTCCCCGCCGACCAGAAGCAGGCGCTGCTGTCGAAGGGCATCTCGGAAGCAATGAACAACACCGCCTTCGGTCTGGGCATCGCGGTGACCTGCATCATCTGCCACCTCTTCCTCACCGCCTACGCCAAGCACATGATCGAGACGGTCGAGCTCAACGCGATGAAGCTCGAGAACCTGCTGGGCCGCCGCAATGCCGGCGAGACCTCTGCGATGGACTTCGAGAAGGCTTCCTGAAGCGGAACCGGGCAGGCCCACGCGCTGTCAGGAACTGACGTATGGCTTTCCACTTCTCGAAGAGAAAGATCAGACCGAAGGAAGAAGAGGAGCAGGGGGAGCTCAACATCATCCCCTACCTCGACATCCTGATGAACCTGATCATCTTCATTCTCCTCTCGATGACGGGGCTGGCCACCTTCGGGATCTTGAACGTCAACGCGCCGAACTACGGCGGCGGAGCGGGGGACAATGATCCGAACCAGAAGCCGCCGCTGCTGCTGACGGTGGCGATCTCTCCCTCGGGCTTCTTCCTCGCGGCGACCGGTGGGGTCCTGCCAGGCGTCGCCGAAGGTGCGGTCGCTGGGCCGCCGGGGCAGGGCACGCCGACGGTGGCGAAGAAGGCCGACGGCACGTACGACTTCACGGCGCTCACCGACAAGATGAAAGAGATCAAGACCGCCTTCCCCGCCGAGTCGAAGGTGATCCTCGCCGCGGACAAGGACATTCAGTACGAGGTCCTGGTGGGCACGATGGACGCCCTGCGCGAGACCCCCGATCATAAGCTGCTGTTCCCCGACGTCACCCTGGGGACCTTCTAGGACCCGATGGCGACACCCAAGGCCCCCGCCGCAGCCACCGCCACCGGCCCGATCGTCGACGAGAACGCCGATGACCTCGCGCGGATGCGCTACCGCAAGGCGATCGCCCGCAAGAAGCGCAAGGAACGCGAGAGCGAAGGCGAGATCAAGGAACTCAACATCACCGCGATGATGGACATCATGACCATCATCCTCGTCTTCCTCATCAAGTCCTACGCGACCAGCTCGCTGACGATGACGAGCTCGGAAGAGTTGAAGCCGCCGATCTCCACCACCCGGCTGACTCCGAAGGACACGATCGCGATCACCATCACCCGGCGCAACGTGCTGGTGGGAGACAAGGTGAAGGTCACCCTCGTCAACGGAGAGGTCAACAAGGCCGATCTGTCGGGCCGGCTGATCGTCCCCCTGGACCAGGCGATCAAGAAGGAAGTCGAGAAGCTCAAGTACATCGCCGAGCGCAACCCGGGGGCGCCGTTCACCCACGAGCTGTCGGTGATCGGCGCCAAGCGCGTTCCCTACGATCTGCTGCTCACCGTGCTCTACACCGCCGGGCAGAACGAGCTGGAGAACTACCGCTTCATCGTCCTGCAGAAGGAATAGTGATCACCGTCATCGGCGGCGGGCTCGCGGGCTGCGAGTGCGCGTTTCAGCTGGCCCGGCTGGGCCACCCGGTGACCTTGTGCGAGCAGAAGCCTCAGCGCCGGTCTGCCGCGCACCAGAGCGACAAGCTCGCCGAGCTCGTCTGCAGCAACTCGATGCGCTCCGATGACCCCACCTCGGCGATCGGGATGCTCCACGCCGAGCTGCGCCGCGTCGGGAGCTTGATCCTCGGGGCGGCCGACGCCCACCGGGTGCCCGCGGGCGGGGCGCTGGCGGTGGAGCGCGAGGGGTTCGCCGCCGAGGTCGGCCAGCGGCTGCTCAGCTCGGGCCAGGTGCAGCTGGTGCCCGGAGAGGTGACCGCGATCCCCGAAGGCACGGTGGTGATCGCCACCGGGCCGCTGACCTCTCCCGCGCTCACCGACGCGCTCGGCGCCTTCACCGGCACCAAGCTCTACTTCTACGATGCGATCGCCCCGATCGTCGCCGCCGACTCGGTGGACGAGACGATCGCCTTCCGCCAGAGCCGGTATGGCAAGGGCGGGGGCGACGACTACCTCAACCTGCCGATGGAGAAGGACGCGTACCTGCGCTTCGTCGCCGAGCTGAAAAGCGGTCAGAAGGTGCAGCCCCACGCCTTCGAAGAACCGAAGTACTTCGAGGGCTGTCTAC
>JAYVRT010000267.1:0-6996 GCA_043776025.1 Archangiaceae bacterium
GGAGCGCCGGGTCGACCTCTTCCGCCGCTTGATGGAGAGGGAACAGGCGCTCGCCGAGCTGAAGATGTACGTGAAGATGCTGGAAGAGAAGGTCGCGGCGCCGATCGCCGCGGCTCCCGCGCCGGTGGCCGCCGCTCCTGCGCCCACCCCGCCGGCCACCCACCCGCCGCCTCCCGCGGTGCCCTTCGTCTCCCGGACCTCGCCCTCGGTGCGCGCGTCGTTTCCCCACCCGCCGCGCCCGCTCAGCCGGCCGGTGCACGATGGCTGGAAGACGTGGTGAAGCGGGCCTTCGTCGCGCTCATCTGCCTCGCCGCCACGCCCGCCCTCGCCCAGGTGGAAAGGTCGCTCGAAGGCATGGGGCGCATCGCGCTGCAGGGCGGCTACCGCTGGACCCCCAACGGCTCCTTCGTCCACGCCGCGTCGAACAACGGCCACCCGCTGGTGGGCACCATGCCCGGCGGCCCGCAGTTCTCCGCGAGCGTCGGCTACGCCCCGCTGGAGTGGCTCGAGGCGACGATCGACGTCTTCGTCGGGTTCGAGAGCTTCCGCCTCGACGGGCTCGAGTCCTTCACCTCGACCAGCTATGGCGCGCTGCTCGGGGTCCGTCTGGGGAAGATGGACTTCCCGATCCGCGGGTTGTTGCCGTACCTCGGTGCGCAGGTCGGGCCCGCGCTCACGTTCGTCACCAGCAAGTCGATCGCCAACTCGGAGAAGCTGAACACCGGCATCTCGCTCAACGCGGGGCTCACCTTCCGCGTCACCGACAAGTGGGGCCTCGGCTTCGACGCGCGCTACCTCTTCTCCAACGGCGAGGTGCCGGACATCGGCACGATCAACGGCGGCGGCTTGTGGGTCTCGCTCAGTGTGACGTACTTCATCGGCGCGGGCCCGAAGGACCCGATGGGCGGCATGTTGTAGTCGGGCTGCCCGTAAGGCTGTTAAAGCACGCTGCAATGGCGAACGAGCCGCAGGACAAAGCGCTGGAAGAGATCCGTCGGGAGGTGATCGAGGGCCGGAACCTCGTGATCAAGACCGACAACCAGCTGAAGACCCTGCACGCCGAGCTGAAGCTGGTCGGCAAACGGCAGGAGGACTTCCAGCGCCGCCAGTGGATCTCCTCCGCGGTGGCCTACGCCGTCTTTGCCGCGCTCTGCGTCGCCGGGGCGATCGCGATCTCCAACGCCCGCACCGCCTCGGCGGGGGCCGATCGCGAGCGGCTGGAGAAGCAGGTCAAGGAGCTCGCCGCGCAGATCGACCAGCTCAAGCTCGCCGACACCACCCAGGCCGCCAACGAGCGCACCGGCGCCGAGGTCTACCGGATGATGGCCAACGGCGTCGGCGACGAGCGGCTCAAGGGCATCGACGCGCTCGCTCGGGTCGATCAGGCGAAGCTGTCGCCGTTCATCCGGCAGGTGTTGGCCGATCGCGCGGTGCTGCTGCGCAAGGAAGTCGGGGCCAGCTTCCTCGAGCGGGGCAAGGTCGCCTTCCGTCGCCAGGACTACCCGTCGGTGGTCACCGAGCTGACCCGCTTCATGGCGATGAACCCGGTCGACGAAGACGCGATCGACGCGTCGTATTACCTCGGCAACTCGCTGATCCAGGTGCGCAAGTCCGAGGACGCGATCCCCTTTCTCCAGCGGTACATCGCCGGGGACAAGCGGGCGAAGAACCGCGACTACGCGATGTTGATGCTGGTGCAGGCGCTCGACGCCACTGGCCAGCGCGACAAGGCCGTCGAGGTCGCGCACGAGGCGGTCAACACCTACCCGAACAGCGACTTCCTCAACGCCTTCAAGAATCGGCTCCAGGTGAAGACCACTGCGTCAGCCGCGCCCGCCTTGGCGCCCACGGCTGCTCCGGCGGCCTCGGCTGACGGCGGCGTCCGGCAACCGCTCAAGCAGCGCTGACGCCATGGCCGATCCCCAGCCCAAGGATCCGCGGTTTCGGCCCTTTCGCATCGCCTCGTGGGCGTTCTACCTGCTGTTGACGGTGGTCTTCTCGGTGGCGATCACCGTCAACGTGGTGCGCTCGACGCTGGCGATGACGCCGGACCGTCCTCCGCCCAGCACCGAGCCGCTCGACCCGGGGGCCTGCCTCTCCACCGCGCGGGCGCTGTGGACCGAGCTCGACGCCCAGCGCCGGACGATGTCCGAGGCCGCCAAGGTCCGCAGCGTCGATGTCAGCTGGACGCGGTTTCGCATCGACTGGCTCCAGCGGGCCCACGAGACCGAGAGCCGCTGCACCCAGGGTGGACAGCGGGTGGCGCAGAAGAAGATCTTCCGCGAGCTCGACGCGCTGATGGACCTCTACACCACCCACGCGGTGCAGTTCGCGGGCGAGATCGGCCCGACGATCGACGAGCTGAACGCCGACCTGGCAGCGGTGGCGAAGTAGCCGCCGTCTTCAGTGCGCGGGGAGGATCACCGCGTAGGTCCCGTGCTCGTCGGTCACCGCTTCACCCAGCAGCAGCGACGACGGCCGCCCCTCGATGGTGGTGACGTGGAAGTAGCGGACGATCGCGTTGACCGCGACCGGGGCGACGCCGGTGTTGGTGTTCGGGGGCAGGGTAATGGTCCCGGTCACGCTGCGCGGCTTGCTCAGCGGGAACTGCTGCAGGTCGACGGTGTTCGTCGGCGCGCCGCCGTCTGGGCTGGACTCGAGCTTCACCGTCACGATTCGGCTGGTGCGGGGGAGATCCGAGTTGGGGATGAAGTCGATCTGGTAGACGCCGGGGTCGAGCTCGAGCGAGAAACGGCCGCTCTCGTCGGTGAAGCCGGTGGTCTCGCCCATCGGCAGCGGCTGGTTGCCGAGCTCCTTCAGCTGCTGTACCGCGCGCGCGACGACCGAGACACCGCGCCCCACCGTGCCCTTGGGCGTCACCACCGAACCGATCACCGTGATCTTGTCCGGGCAGACCACGGTCGAGGTGCCGGTGACCACCGACTTGAGCGTGGCGATCTGGCCCAACTGAGCGACCGCTCGCACCTGGGTCTGGAGCACGCCCGCGGTGCTCCCCGGCGCCGGCAGGGCGGTGAGGGTGTAGGAGCCGTCGGTGGCGCTCGGCAGCAGGTTGACGTTGAACTCGCCCATCGCGTTGGTGACGACCACCTGCGAGGTGAAGATGCCGCCGCCATTCACGCCGCCGGAGAGGTAGATGCTGGCCGAGGCGACCGGGACGCCAGTCGTCGTGGTGACCACGCCCTTCATGTTCGGCAGCGAATCGCCGAAGTCGCCCAGCTGCAGCGGAGGGTCGATCACCACCGGGAAGGGGCGGGTGATGGTGAAGGTCTTCGAAGGCACCAGCGAGCCCGGATCGCGCGGACTGGCGACGAGCACGATGGCATCGAGCTTCTGCGCCTCGGGCGCGATGAAGATCACGAAGTCACCGTAGGTGGCCGAGGACTGCACCGGCTGCGACAGCGGCTTCTGCGTCTGGGGGTCGAACGCCTGCAGCTGCATCGGCGCCTCGGTCACCGGAATCTGAATCGCGGGGATGCCCGGCTGGATCCGCTTGATCAACCGCCCGGTCATCGTCAGCGTCCCGTCGGTCGAGGGGAAGGCGAAGGTGACGGTGTTGATCGTGCCGGGCTCGGCGGTGACGTCTTTGAGCCCCGGAGGGATCGAAGGATCGTCGGCCTGGGCGGTGACGGTGAAGCTCCCGGCGCCGATCGGCAGCGAGTAGGTGCCGCGCTCGGGCGACGCAAAGGTCGCCTGGTAGCTGCGAACCACGCCCGGGATCAGGGTGCTCTCGCCGCGCACCTTCACCGTCACCGAGTCGGTGTAGGGCGAGAAGTTTCGCTGGAACTCGCCCAGCAGCGTGGTGGGAGGCTTGAGCGGGATGTCGATCGTCGGCTTGAAGTCGGCCTGGGCGATCGCGAAGTCTTGCGCCAGCTGGCCGGTGCGGGTGTCGCCGTGGACCTCGACCACCAGCCCAGCGCCGAGGTCGCCGCAGCCCTCGGGGAAGCAGACCTCAGACGACGAGCAGTCGGCGTTGGAGCTGCACGGCGGCTTCGCCGGGGGCAACGCGGCTGCGGCGCAGCTGGCGACGAACGCTCCGAGCGCGATGGGGGCGAGGCGCCTCATGGGCAGGGCGTCCCGTCGGAGGTGTCGATGTCCCAGGTGTACGAGTCGGTGTAGGCGGGGTTGTACTGCACGCCACCGTCCTTCAGAGTGCCCACCACCCGCTCGACCAGCGTGTCTCCTTCGGAGAACTCGCCGTCGGCGATCACCACCGTCAGTTTGTGCTTGCCGCGGTTGGTGGCGTAGATGCTGGTGGCCGAGAACAGCGTCGACGGCGGCTGCACTGGCTTCGACCGGGTTCCCGCGTCCTCGACAGCGAGGGTCGTTCCGCCCAAACCCAGCGGGTCGAGCTCGGTGAACCACTTGTTGCGGATGGGATCCCCGACATCGGGGTCCTCGACGACCACCCGGAACTGCTGCACCTTACAGTTCAGCCCCAGCTTCACCGGCACCGGCGACGCCGGATCCACCGTCACGATCCGCGGCGGGCTGTTCTTCTTCGGTGGCAAGTCGGTGAGCACCTGGTCGTCCTGGGGTATGAGACAGCCCCCTAACAGCAGGGCTGCACCAACCCCACAAAGCAAACGCCCTGCCATGATCCGATTGCCGTTCATCTAAGTTCTTACGGGCTCTTACGAAACGTCAAGCGCCCTCGTACTCTGTCTCGGGTGACATAGGCACGCCCTTCTCATCTTCCAATTTTTCGAGGTGCCGGAAGATGGTGCGCGGGTCGACGCCGAGGTCCTTGGCGGTCTTGGTGCGGTTGCCGCCGTTCCGCTCCAGCACCTTGTTGATGTACTCCTTCTGCCACTCCTCGCGGGCCTGGGCCAACGGGAGGATCGGATCGAAGTTCTCGGGGCGCAGGTCGAGGTCCTCGGGCGACAGCTGCGGCTTGTCGGCGAGCACCACCGCCTTCTTCAGCCGGTTCTCCAACTCGCGGATGTTGCCGGGCCAGGCGTACTTGCGCATCGCCACCGCGCAGGCAGCGGTGAAGCCGCGGGCCTTGGAGTTGAAGTCCTTGCCGTAGCGCTTCAAGAACCAGGTGGCGAGCAGGTTGAGATCATCACCGCGCTCGCGCAGCGGCGGCAGCTTCAGCGTCACCACGTTGATCCGGAAGAACAGATCCTCCCGGAAAGCGCCCTTCTTCACCTCGTCCTCGAGCACCCGGTTGCTCGCGGCGACGACGCGGATGTCCACCGGCTCTCCGCGGTTGTCGCCGACCTTGTAGACGATCTTCTCCTGCAGGGCGCGCAGCAGCTTCACCTGCAGCTGCAGCGGCATCTCGCCGATCTCGTCGAGGAACAACGTCCCGCTGATCGCCGCCTGGAACTTTCCCTGCTTCGTCGCCACCGCGCCGGTGAACGCGCCCGTCACGTGGCCGAACAGCTCGCTCTCCAGCAGGTTCTCGGGAATCGCGCCGCAGTTGACGGTGATGAACGGGCCCTTGTTCCGCGGGCTGCGGTTGTGCAGCTCGCGCGCGATCAGCTCCTTGCCGGTACCGGTCTCGCCGGCGATCAGCACCGAGATGTCGGTGGGCGCGATCTTGTCGATGCGCTTGTAGACGTCGCGCATTCCCGGGCAGGCCCCGATGATCTCGCCGTACTGCTGTTCCTCGGCCTTCTTCTTCAGCTCGAGGTTCTCGATCTTCAGGTCGTTGACCAGCATCGCGTTCTGCAGCAGCAGCGAGGCCTGGGCGGCGAAGATCGTCAGGGTGTCGAGGCTCTTCTGTTCGAAGCGGTTCACCAGCCGATCGTTGCCGACGTAGATCAGCCCGAAGAGATCGCCGCGGTACATCAGCGGGGCGCACATCACCGAGAGCAGCTTCAGGTTCACCACCGACTCCGAGGCGTTGAACTCGGGGTTGTCGAGCGCGTCGGAGATGATCAGCGGCTTCATCGACGTCACCACCCGCTTGACGATCGAGTCCGAGACCCGCCCCTCGGCGTCCTCGAGGTTCTCCTTGAGCAGGTTGCGGGCGACCTTCACCTGGGCGTTGTCGCTCTCCATCAGGATCAGGAAGCCCTTGTCGGCGCGGGTGACCTCGATCACCTCGTCCATCAGGTTCTCGAGGATTCGCGGCAGATCGTAGGTGTCGAGCAGCTTGTGGCTGAACGCCGTCAGCCGCCGCAGCGCGGCCAGCTCGCGCCCGGGCACGCCGGGCACCTCGGAGGTCGCCGCGTCCGGGTTGCCCGAGTCGTCGCGCATCGACCGCGAGGTCGACAGGGCCGGGGCCGCCAGCGGCGCCGCGGCGGTGCCGAAGGTCAGCTCCGAGCCGCCGACCTTGATCACGTCGTTGGCCGCGAGCACGTGCTCGTCGCGCTTCTTTCCGTTGACGTGGAAGGCGGTGGTGCCGCCCAGTTGGTAGCGGTTGCCGTCGAACATGATGTGGAGCGCCGACTCGCCGACGGTGTTGTCCTCGAGCTGGACGTCGTTGTCGCTGCTGCGGCCGATGCTGGTGATCCGCTTGAGCAGGTTGACGGTGCGCGTCTTGCCGTCAGGGGTGCGGACAGTGAGGCTGGCCATATCGAGTCGCTCCTTCTTTCAAATCAGAAACGTAAGGTGAAGCCGGCGCCCAGACCGCCGTTGGTGGGGAAGAGGAACAGCCGGGGCGCGCTCGTCCGCGGCGCGTTGGGGGTGGGCGACGGCTCGTCGAGCCGCCGGACCTCGGTGGTCACCACCTCGTCCTTGTGGTGCCACAGCGCCTCGAACACCCCGATCGCCCAGGCGAGGTAGAAGCCGCCGCCGCTGACCAGCTTGGTCACCGTCCAGGCGTAGGCCGAGTTGCGCAGCGCCTCGGGGATTCGCCGCACGGTGATCGAGAACTTGCCGCTGTCGTCGGGCGTGAGGCGATCGGTCCAGGTGTAGGTGACGTCCTCGAAGAGCCGGCTGATCACGATGTAGGCGACCACGCTGGTCAGCCCCAGCGCGGCCTCGACCGCCGCGAAGGTGGCCCCGATGCCGTTGCGGCCCTGCTGA
>JAYVRT010000268.1:0-6986 GCA_043776025.1 Archangiaceae bacterium
GCCTGCATTCCTGCCGATCGCGGTCGTCTCAACCGCAGCGACGCTCTGGGTCCACGGCTGGATGTTGCGCCACACCCTCCGCGCGTCTGGCCACGACCGGAAGAAGCGGGCGGTGCTGCTCGGGGCGAACGTGATGGGCTCGCTCGGGGGTGGCGGAATCATCGTCCTGCGGGCGCTCGACCTCGGGCCGATGGCGCTCGCCTCTCCGCTGCTGCTCGGCGCGGTGCTGCTGGCGGCGTGGGCCGTGCTGAGTGAGGAGACCGGCCGCCACCGCGAGTCGGTGGTGCAGGGGCTGTGGTTCGCGGGGGCCACCGCGCTGCTCTCGGCCTTTGGCCTCACCTTCTTCTACTGGCTGTTGCCGGGGCTGCTTCCCGGCGGGGAGCACCCCTGGGCCTGGGCGGCGTGGGTGACCTTCCTCGCCGCGCTGCCGCTGGACCCCTTTCGCCAGCTGATCGTCGATCAGTTCAGCCGCCTCTTCGCCCGGCCGCACGCGGTGCCGGCGCTGGCGCGTGAGCTCGAGCAGTCAGAGGCGCGGGCGGTGCACGCCGAGCAGCTGGCCGCGCTGGGGAAAGTGGCGAGCGTGGTGGCGCACGAGATCCGCAACCCGCTGAGCGTGATCCTCGCCCAGGCGCGGATGCTCGAGCGCGAAGGCGCGAGCGCCGAGCGGATGAAGGACGTGCGGGAGCAGATTCAGCGGGCGAACCGGTTCGTCGACGAGCTGCTCAACTACTCGAAGCCCCGCGCGCTCAAGCTCTCCACCGTCGAGCTGGCGCAGACCTACGGCCTGGCGGCGCGCAACGTCGGCCAGGCGCAGGGCGTGGCATTCCTCACCGTCGAGCCAGCGCCCGGCCTCTGCGTCGAGGCGGATCCCCAGGCCGTGCTCGACACCGCGACGATCCTCCTCTCGAACGCGGCGATCGCCGTCGAGACGGTGGCGGCGCCGTCGGTGCGAGTCACGCTGACCGAAGAGGGCGACCGGGTGATGGCCACCGTCGAGGACAACGGTCCGGGCGTCCCTCCCGAGCTCCAGCCGAAGCTGTTCCAGATGTTCGTCACTGGCCGCGGTCGCGACCATCCGCACCCGGGCGTCGGGCTTGGGCTCGCGGTCGCCGCCCAGCACGTGCAGCGGCACGGAGGGACGATTCGCTACGAGGCGTCACCCACCGGTGGCGCCCGGTTCATCGTCACCTGGCCGAAGCGCCCCTCGGCGTTCGGCTGATCTCCACCCATCGCTCGCGTGGCTCGCGGGTCTGTGGCAATCCGGGACAACCCGGGGCGATCTCTGGGGTTAGAGTCGCGCGAAGTGAGGCGGGAAAAGCTGCTGCTGGTGGACGACGACGCGAGCCTGCGCAAGGTGCTCGCGGAGGTGCTGCGCGCCGAGGGTTACGAGGTCCTCGAGGCCGCCAACGTCGCCGCGGCCGAGGCCGCCTTTGCTCACGGGCCGCGGCTGGTGGTGCTCGACCTGATGCTCCCGCCTACCGGCACTCCGGAGGCGGGCGGCGCGCTGATGCAGAGGCTGCTCGAGGCCCGGCCGCTGACCAAGGTGATCGTCGTCTCCGGCACGGGCGACACCGCGTTCACGCTCGCGCTGGTGCGCAAGGGGGCGTACGACTTTCTCTCCAAGCCGGTGGACCCCGACGTGCTCGCCGCGGTGGTCGCGCGGGCGGCGGCCCGGCTGGCGCTGGAAGATCGCGTCGGAGAGCTCGAGACCTCGCTCACCGCCGAGGCGAAGGGCCTCGCCGGAGTGATCGGTTCGAGCCCGGCATTCCTCGACGCGGTGAAGCTCTCCGAGCGGATCGCGCCCTCGTCGATCGCGGTGCTGATCTCCGGAGATTCGGGCACCGGCAAAGAGGTCGTCGCCCGGTTCATCCACGCGCGCAGCGGCCGGGCGGGCAAGCCGTTCGTCGCGGTCAACTGCGGGGCGCTCACCCCGTCGCTGCTCGAGGCGACGCTCTTCGGCCACAAGAAGGGCGCGTTCACCGGGGCGATCTCCGACGCGAAGGGCCTGTTCGTCGAGGCCGACGGCGGAACCCTCTTTCTCGACGAGCTGGGAGATCTCGAGCCAGCGCTCCAGGTGAAGCTGCTGCGCGCGCTCGAGTCGGGCGAAGTGCTCGCGGTCGGAGCGTCGAAGAGCGTGCAGGTCGACGTGCGGATCATCTCCGCCACCCACCAGCCGCTGACGGAACGGATCGCCGAAGGGAAGTTTCGCGACGACCTCTACTGGCGGATTCGCGGGGTGGAGGTGGCGCTGCCCCGGCTGGCAGATCGCCCTGGTGACGTGCTCCTCCTCGCGCAGCACTTCCTCTCCGGTGCGAAGGCGCTGGTGCCAGGCGTCGGCACGCCGCGGTTATCGCCGGGGGCCGCGCGAAGGCTCGAGGCCCACCCGTGGCCGGGAAACCTCCGGGAGCTCAAGCACGAGCTGCAGCGCGCAGTGGTGATGGCCGCGGGCCGGGAGGAGATCCTCGAGGAGGATCTGTCGCCTGCGCTGCGCAGCCCCGCGCCGTCCGCCGCGCCAGCGGACACCCTTGAGGCGAAGATCTCCGCCCTCGAGCGCAGCGAGCTGCAGCGGGCGCTGGGCCTGACCGACGGGAACAAGAGCCAGGCGGCAGTGGTGCTCGGGCTCTCGCGGCAGGGGCTGCTCAATAAGCTGGCGCGCCACGGGCTCAAATAGGGCGCGCAGCAGACTCCCTCGGTTGGGTGCGTGGTAGGTAGGCGCGCTCCCTTCAACCCAGGCCCCCGATGAACGTCGCATCCCGGCTCGCCCCCGCTGTCCTCTTGGTGTGGATCGCCGCCTGTGGCCCGGCGGGTCCGAAGGATCCGCTCGCGAAGGTCGAGCTGGGGGTGCGCGTCTTCGAGGAGAACCAACCGACGAGCAACTCCGTCCAGCTCGCCAAAGGCGCCGACGCGGGCACGTCGTGGTCGAATCGCCCGGTCAGCTTCGTCTTCAACAACCTCAACACCCTCAACAAGACCGACAGCCTGGTGACGAAGGTCGAGGTGACCCGGGTCAGCAACGGTCAGACGACCACCTGCGCGATGCTGGACGAACAAGGGGCGGTGTTTGCCCAGGTCAACGACTGGGCGGGGGCGACCACCGAGTACACCTTCACCGTGACTGGCACGACGACCTCAAAGACGTTCGGGCCGGTTCTGATCACCGTCCAATCCGCCGCGCGCGTCGTCACCGGCAGCCACGACTTCGGCGATCAGACGAACGACGCGATCACCTCTGGCGGCTCGTTCTTCCAGAGCCGCAGCGTCGACATCGGCACCGGCGGCTACAGCGGTCCCAACTTCAACACCACCCTGGCGCACAACGGCCCGCGGCTGATCGACTTCGAGGTCGTCTCCGTCGGAATGACGCCGCTCAAGGCGATCTCTCCCTCGGACATCAAGGCCAACCACGACTTCCCCTTGCTGACCCACGACTGCGGCTACCAGACGACCACGTTCGCCGCGTACACCGGGCCGCTGGATCCGAAGGCGGCGCCGCTGACGGTCGCTGAAGTCGAGGCGCTGCCGAGTCCTCCCGCGAGCGGGACTTCGATGCCGCTGACGCTGGGCCTCAAGTTCGTCTACCAGACGAGCGACGGGAAGAAGGGCCTGGTCCGGGTCGACACGCTGGTCACCGGAACCACGATGAACGCCGGGCTCGTCTTCTCCAGCGAGCAGTGAGCTCGCGCGCCGCCCTCTGAAGTAGGGTCGGCGCCATGATCGAATGGAGCGAGAGCCACCTGGCCATCCGCGAGATGGTGAAGAAGTTCGTCCAGACCGAGATCGTGCCGAAGGTGCAGGAACTCGAACACGGCGACCTTCCTCCGTACGAAGTGCTGCGGAAGATGTTCGCCGAGTTCGGGATGCGCGACCTGGGGAAGATGCGCGCCGAGAAGGCGGTGGCACGGGCGAAGAAGAAGGAAGAGTTCAAGGCGCGGGGCGAAGAGCTGCCGGCCCGCGAAGACCGCGCCCCGTCGGGCGACGAGTCGGCGATGCAGCTGATCCCGATCATCGAGCTGTCGCGCTATTGCCCCGGGCTGGTGACCGCGCTCGGGGTCAGCGTCGGGCTGACCGCGAACACGATCATGGCACGTGGCACCTCGCGGCAGATCGCCCGCTGGGCCGAGGGCCTGCTGTCCTTGGACACCATCGGCGCCTGGGCGATCACCGAGCCGGGCTCGGGCTCCGACGCCTTCGGGGCGATGAAGAGCACCGCGCGGCGCGCCGACGGCGGCTACGTGCTCAACGGGAGCAAGACCTTCATCACCAACGGCCCGTACGCCGACACCATCGTCTTCATCTGCAAGCTCGAGGAGGCGGGGGTCGAGCCGGCCAACCGCAAGGTGGTCAGCTTCGTGCTCGACAAGGGGATGAAGGGGCTCACCCAGAGCAAGCCGCTGAAGAAGATGGGGCTGCACAGCTCTCCCACCGGCGAGCTGTTCCTCGACGACGTCTTCGTCGAAAAAGACCGCCTGCTCGGAGAGACCGAAGAGGTGAGCTACCGTACCGGCGCGAAGGACACCTTCACCGCCGAGCGCACCGGCGTCGCGGCGATGGCGCTGGGAATCATCGAGGAGTGCCTCAGGCTCTCCACCGAGTACGCGAAGACCCGGGTGCAGTTCGGCCGGCCGATCTCCGACTTCCAGCTGATTCAGCTGAAGCTGGCGACGATGGAGGTGGCGCGGGTCAACGTGCAGAACCTCGTCTTCCGCGTCATCGAGCTGGCCAGCGTCGGCAAGACGATGCCGCTCGCCGAGGCCAGCGCCTGCAAGCTCTACAGCGCCGGGGCCGCGGTCGAGGTGGCGCTCGAGGCGGTGCAGCTGTTCGGCGGCAACGGCTACATGTCCGAGTACCGGGTCGAGCAGCTCGCGCGCGACGCCAAGGTGCTGCAAATCTACGGCGGCACCGACGAGATTCAGATCTCGCAGATCGCCCGAAGCCTCGTCGCCGGCGGTTAGACCAGCAACCCGAGCACGCTCTCCAGCCACTCCTGCACCGCCCTGGGTGGCTGGCAGAGGTTGTGGTCGAGGGCGTAGGAGAACAGCGGGCCGGCGAACTCTCCCGCGGTGCGAAAGCGCAGCTTCAGGTCGGGGTTGAGCGCCTTCTGCAGCACCGCCACCAAAGGGCGGTCGACGTAGTCGGGGATCGCCAGCTTCGCGGTGCGGATCGCGTTCATCACCGCGCCCTCGTCGGCGCCCTCCTTGAGGAACGGGTGGTAGCCAACGGCGAGCTCGTGGAGCATCACTCCCACCGACCACAGGTCGGAGGCGGGGGTGAGCTTCTCGCCGCGGGTCTGTTCCGGAGAGAGGTAGGACAGCTTCCCGGCGGCGACGCCCTCGCCCGGGCCGAACTCGCCGCGGCTTGAGGTGGCGACGCCGAAGTCACCGAGCTTCACCTCGCCGGTGCCGGAGAAGAAGATGTTCGCCGGGTTGACGTCGGAGTGCACCAGGTGCAGCTGCGCGCCCGAGCGCGTCGTCGCCTGATGGAAGTAGGCGAGCGCCCGCAGCACCTCGAGGACCACGTGCACGCCCATCGCGGTGGGGAAGCCCTTCATCTGCTCCCGGTGGGTATCCATCACCGAGCGGAGATCTCCCCCGATGAGGAACTCCATCGCGATGTACGGCCGGGAGAAGGCCTCGCCGACCTCGAGCTTCTGCACCAGGTTGGGGTGCGAGAGCAGGCCCATCAGGTCAGCTTCATCGTTGAAGGTGGCCTCGCTCATCCCCTTGCGCATCAGCTTCAGGGCGACGTTGATCTGGTCCCCGTGGGTGTCGATTGCCTCGGCGAGGAAGACCTCGGCCATGCCACCGGTGCCCAGCCGCGAGCGGATGGTGTACTTGCCAAAGCGTCGCGAAGGCACCTCGACGGTGCGGTGGGACGGGTCAACGGGTGCTGGAGAACTCACCGAAACTCAAGTTAAGCCCAACCGCCTGTTAAAGTTCGAGCGTCTTGAGCAACACCCCTGTGGGAAGCCCGCCCGGCAGTTCGCCAGCGGACCCTGTCCCTGCACAGCCCGCGGCGGCCCCTCCTGGCGATGCCCCGGCTGCGGCCGTGCCCGCTGCCCCTCTCGCGCCGGTGCCCGCTCCGCACGCGTCGGGCCCGGGCACTTCGGTCAGCCAGCGGATCCGCGCGCCGAAGGTGATGGACGACGGCAACGAGAAGACCGTCGCCTCGGTGCGCCTCAACGACGTGCTCTCCGGGCGCTACCGCCTCGAGCAGAAGATCGGCGAAGGGGGCATGGGCGCGGTCTACCTCGCGACCGACATCGAGCTCGACCGCGAGGTGGCGGTGAAGCTGCTGGCGAAGAACCTGGTCGACGACGCCGAGGTGGTCGAGCGCTTCGAGCGCGAGGCGCGGCTGACCGCGAAGCTCGACCACCCGAACATCGTCCCCATCTACGACGTCGGCCGCCACGAGGGCCGGCCTTTCATCGTGATGAAGAAGCTCGAGGGCGACACGCTCGCCGGGCTGCTGCGGACCAAGGGCGGGTTGACCGCGGGAGAGACGCTGAAGTTGATGCGCCAGCTCGCCGCCGGGCTCGACTACATCCACAAGCTGGGTTTCATCCACCGCGACGTGAAGGCGGGGAACATCTTCGTCGGCACCGAGGGGCTGGCGACGATTCTCGACTTCGGCATCTTGCGCCCCAAGAGCGGCCACGAGGCGCTGACCCGCACCGGCATCGTGATGGGCACGCCGCACTACATGGCGCCGGAGCAGGCGCTGGGCAGCAAGGACGTCGACCACCGCGTCGACCTCTATGCGCTGGCAGTGGTGCTCTTCGAGTGTCTCAGCGGGACCCTGCCGTTCGAGGCGGACAGTGAACTGCGGCTGATCCAGATGCAGGCCCACTCGCCGCCGCCTGACCTGCTCGAGCGGGCGCCGTGGATCCCCAAGCCGATCGCCGAGATGATGAAGAAGGCGCTCGCCAAGCGCGCCGACGACCGGTTCTCGTCGGGCGCAGAGCTGCTCGCCGCGCTCGAGGCCGCCTA
>JAYVRT010000269.1:0-6986 GCA_043776025.1 Archangiaceae bacterium
CCCTTGTTCTCCACCGGCCCGGCCTGCTTCGGGCAGGCGTCATCCCGGTCAAGCACGCCGTCGGTGTCCGCATCCGGCCAGGGGCACCCGTGATTCTCCTTCGGGCCGGGGACGGTCTGGCAGTTGTCGTCGGGGTCGAGCACCCCGTCGCCGTCGCTGTCGACCGGAAGCGGGCAGCCCTGGTTCGACTTCGGTCCGGGCCGTGTCGGGCACTTGTCGTCGGAGTCGGGCAGCCCGTCGCCGTCGGAGTCGGGGCAGCCTGCGAACGCCGCCAGCCCCTTTACCTGCGGGCAGTGATCGCCGCTGTCGAGCACCCCATCTGCGTCGGAGTCGCGATCGGGACAGCCGGCGAGCGCGGCCAGCCCCGGCTCTTCGACGCATTGATCCTGACCGTTGAGGACCCCGTCGTGATCGAGGTCGAGCTCAGGGCAGTCCTTCGGGTCGTACTTCGTGGCCTCCTCACAGTGGCGCTGCGGGTACGAGAGCCCAACCCCCAGCATCACCCGAAACGCCGGGGTGCCCGGGGTACGGCCGAACCCGGGGCCGCCGATTGCGAACAGCTCGATCGGGCCGATCGGGTAGCGCGCTCCGGCGAGGATCTCCATCGAGGCCCCGGTGCGGGTGAAGGGAATCCAGGCAAGCGCGTCGAGCTCGCCCCGCAGTCCCTTGCCGGTCGTCGTCAGGTTGGCCCCAAGCAGAAACAGGCTGCCCACTTCGTCAGAGACGGTCGGCGTCGCCGGGGACAACACGGTGCGCTTGCGGATCAGCGCGCCCACCTCCAGCCCGGCGCGCAGGAAGCCGAAGCTGCGCCCGGCTCCGATTCGCGGGCTGAACCCGACGCTCGGATCGCGGGCCAGCGCCCCGCCGCTGCCGATCGGTATGCCAAGCCCGAGCTGGATGCCGAGGTCGAGCGGCTGCTGCCGCGCCTGCGACAAGAGGGCGAAGCGCGCGTGAAGCCAGGGGGTGCCGAGGCCGGCGTTCGAAGGGGCGGAGATGTCGGGCAGCGCGTCCCCGCTCTGGAAGACGACCACTGGCAGCTGCAGGCCGACCTCCAGCCAGCGGGTGATCCCGTACGCCGCCGCCACGTGCGCGGTGAGGCGGCTCTTCACCACCGCCCCCACCCGCCCCCCTTGCTCGAGCAGCACCAGGGGATCGTGCTGGTAGTGAAGGGTGATCGCCGCCCGCAGCTGCCGAGCGGGCATCAGGTCACCGGTGCCAATCAGCATCCCCGCTTGCTGCGAAGGATTGAGCGTGAGGTGCTCGAGTTCAAACCCTGGCAACTCGCGCGGCTGAGCCCCTGCAGCGCCTGCGACAAGCACCACCACCCACGACGCGAGACGAAAGCTGGGCATTGGCTGCGAAGTTAGCAAGCGGTGGTCCAGTTCCGGAGACTTCGTTTGAACGCTCGCCTTTAAACGGGAACAGAATAAGCCATCGCGGCTGGAAGCCAGCGGATGCGGTGCAATTCGCGACGCTCGGGGCGAAATACCTTGCAAGAATTGCGAAGACCTACAGCTCCCGACTGGCAGGACATTGAGCGCAGGTGAGCGCATCCGAGTAGTGTCGCGCGGCGCGTTTGGCGGGATCGAACGATGACGAAGACTCTGATACTCGACGCCGACCGGGATCTCCGAGCGCTGCTCGGGTCGGCCCTGGCTGCCAGTGGCGCCGAGGTCCTCGAGGCCGGGTCCACCCGGGAAGCCGAGGAGCAGTTGAGCCGGGGTCCGGTCGACCTCGCGGTCGTCGACGGGAACCTGCTCAACGGGGCCGGCCTCGACTTCATCGCGCGCCTCCGCCAACGGGATCGCACGATTCGCCTCGTCTTGCTCTCCGCGCACTTCCGGGACCTCAAGACCTTCACCCAGCTGACCACCGAGCTCGACGTGTCGCTGGTCATGTACAAGCCGATCGAGCCCATCGGGTTCGCCCAGAGGATCACCCAGCTGCTGTCTCCGCTGCCCGCTCCCGCGGCGCCAGCGAAGGCGGCCGAACCGTCAGCGACCTCGGCGCTGGCCCTGGACCTCGGGGCACTGCGCACCCAGTTCGCGTCCCGGCTTCCGGACAAGCTCGCCGCGCTCACGGTCGCCCTCGAGGCGGCCAGGCTCGATCCTGGCCGCCTCGACGATGCCCGCACCCTCGCCCACCGCCTCCGGGGCTCCGCGGGTTCGTACGGCTACGCTGCGGTCGGCGCGGCGGTGGGCCTCGTCGAGGATCTCCTCAAGGCCGACGACCCGTCGAAGGTCGCCGCGCGGCGCTTCTTCTGGGAAGACGTCGAGGGCGCGCTGCGCGACGCACGCGCCGCCGCGGCCCGCGCCCCGGATCTTGCGAGCCGCGGCATCGAGGTGCCTCATCCTCGCCAGCGCGCCCTGCTCGTCGTGGACGACGACCCCGAATTTCTCCAGATGGTCAGGGGCATCGCGCGCAAGCTGCTGATCGAGGTCGTCACCGCTCAATCGCCGGACGAGGCGCTGCAATGCGCGCAGAGCCAGCCGCTGGTCGCGGCGCTGCTCGATGTCCATCTCGGAGATCAGACTTCGTTCTCCCTCGCGCGGCGCCTTCGCGAGACGCCCGCGAACGCCCAGCTCCCTATCGCCTTCGCCTCGGTGGATCGCAGCATTCAGACCCGGGTAGCGATCGCGGAGGCGGGGGGCACGAAGTTCTTCGAGAAGCCGATGACCGAGGAGAGCTTCAGCGAGCTCGCCCAGCAGCTGATGCGCGTCGCCGACGGGCAGCAGGCGCGCGTCCTGAGCGTCGACGACGATCAAGACGCGATCGACGAATACTCGACCCACCTCCGCGCCGCGGGCTTCGCCGTCGACCACCTGTTGTCGGCGGACGGGCTGGTCGAGCAGCTCGAGCGGACCCGCCCCGACGTGCTGCTGCTCGACGTCAACCTGCCCCGGGTCTCGGGGATCGACGTCTGCCGCGCGCTCCGCCTCTCCGAACGTTGGGAGCTGTTGCCGATCCTGATCGTCACGACGCAGACCGACGCCGCGACCCGGCTGCGGGCTTTCCGGGCGGGAGCCTCCGACGTGATCGCCAAGCCGGTTCTTCCCGAAGAGCTGCTGGCGCGGGTTCGGGTGCAGGAAGAGCGCGCCCGCTTGCTCTCCGATCGTGCCGACAAGGACGGCCTGTCGGGGCTGCTGCTGCGACGGGCCTTCGTCGAAGCCTTCCAGCGCAGCCTCGCGGCCTGCACCCGGGACAAGAAACCGCTGTCGTTGGTCCTGCTCGACTTCGACCATTTCAAGCAGATCAACGATACCCACGGCCACCTCGCGGGCGACCGGGTGATCGCCCGCCTCGGCGAGCTGCTGCGGCGACGGTTCCGGGTCGAGGACCTGCGGGCCCGCTGGGGCGGGGAAGAGTTCGTGCTCGTGTTCCCCGGGTGCGGAGTGGACTTCGCGACGCGCGCCGCCCGCCTTCTGCTCGAGGAATTTTCTGCGCTCTCGTTTACCGGCGACGACACCACCCCGTTCTGCGCAACCTTCACCGCCGGTGCGGTCTGCTGTCCCGACGACGGGGTGTCGATGTCGGCCTTGATCCGCCGCGCCGACGAACTGCTGTACGCCGGCAAGCGCGCCGGGCGGAACCGCGTCATGGGTGGTTCGGTCGCGGACGCCGGCGCCGCCGCGGCGCAAGCCCGCTCCAGAGAGGCCCAATGAAGATTCTCCTCGTCGACGACGAAGAAGACATCCGCACGATCGGCAAGCTGAGCCTCGAGGCGGTCGGGAAGTTCGAGACGATCATCGCCAGCGGCGCAGCCCAGGGCATCGAGCTTGCGCGCGCAGCCCGTCCGGACCTGATCTTGATGGACATGATGATGCCCGGAATGGACGGCCTGACCGCCCTGGCGCGAATCCAGAGCGACCCCGACCTGCGCCTGATTCCGGTGCTGTTCATGACCGCCAAAGTGCAGCGCAGCGAGGTGGAGCACTACCTGAGCGTCGGGGCGATTGGCGTGATCCACAAGCCGTTCGACCCGATGACGCTGCCGGACGAGATTCACCGGATCCTCGCCACCCGCGCGGGCTGATCTCCCCGGGGCCTAACCCCACCGCTCGATCCGTGGGGTTAGTCGAAGTTGAGCGCCCGCTCGAAGTCCGCCGGGTTGCTCGCCGCCGATCGGGCGGTCTCGAGCGCCACCACCCCTGACCGGTAGAGGTCGCTCAGGTGCTGATCGAAGGACTGCATTCCGTAGTTCGAGCGGCCCTTCTCGATCGCGTCCTTGATCCCCGAGGTCTTGTCCTGAGCGCGGATGTACTCCCGGATCGTCTGGGTCTGGATCATGATCTCCAGCGCCACCACCCGCCCTTTCCCGCCGGCGCGGGGCAAGAGCCGCTGCGAGATCGACGCCATCAACGAGTCGGCGAGGCGGATCCGCACCATCGTCTGCTCCTCGGCGGGGAAGACCGAGACCAGCCGGCCGATCGTCTTCGCCGCGTCCGTGGTGTGGACGGTGCTGAGCACGACGTGCCCGGTCTCGGCGGCCTTGAGCGCGATGTCGATCGTCTCGGTGTCCCGCATCTCACCGACGAGGATCACGTCGGGATCCTGGCGGAGCGCGGCGCGGAGGGCGACGTTGAAGCTCGCGGTGTCGGTGCCGATCTCTCGCTGAGAGATCGAGGACTTGATGTTCTTGTGAAGAAACTCGATCGGGTCCTCGATCGAGAGGATGTGCAGCGCCTCGGTGCGGTTAATGTGGTCGATCATCGCCGCGAGCGTCGACGACTTGCCTGACCCGGTGGCCCCGGTGACGAGGATCAACCCGCGCTCGCTGCCGGCGATCTTCTTGAGCACCTCGGGCAGGCCCAGGCCGTCGATCGTCGGCACCTCGGCGGGGATGATCCGCAGGATCACCGCGAGCGAGCCGCGCTGCCGATAGACGTTGACCCGAAACCGCGCGACCCCCGGCACTGCGTACGAGAGGTCGAACTCCTGGAGCCGGTCGATGTCCTTTTGAACCGCGGGGTCGGTGATCAGGTTCAAGACCACCTGCCGCGTCGCCGCCGCGACCAACTTCTCGCCCTTGAGCGCGCGAAGGACTCCGTTCACCCGGTAGGTGGGAGGGTCTCCGGGCCGAAAGTGAATGTCCGACGCGCCGTTCTGCGCACCGACCGTCAACAGCTTGTTCATCATCCCGAGATCCAGGGAACCTCCAGGTGGCGGAAACTTTGGCGCCTACTTCGATTTTCGCTCGAGCTCTTTTTGCAGCTTGCTGAGCCGTTCGCTCAATTCCTTCCGCTCCGCGACGGCGCCGGCCGACGCTATCGCGCCGATCACCGAGTCTTCAATCAGCTTCAGGCTCCGAAATGGCTTGGCGAGGTAGCCGTCGAGGCGCTCGCCCTGCGGCAGCGCCTCCGGAAACGCCGTCACCAGCACCACGGGCAGCGCCGCCATGTCGGCAACTGCAACATGTCGCTGATTGCCCTTGTGCGCCTTCGGCAGCTACTTCTTCTTCTCCTTCGCCTCGGCCCCTTCCTTCACCTCGATCGCCGACGCCGTCATCGTGTAGTCGACTTTGACCTTCTGGCCGACCTTCACCTCGGTGGCGACCGCCCCTTTGGCGATCTCGAACTTCTCTTTGCCCTTCGTCACCACCACCACCCCGTCCTTCACCTCGCTGACCTCGCCTGTCACCTGGTAGGACTTCGGGGCGGCCAATGCCATCGACGACAACAGCGCGGAGAAGACGAGTGCAGACTTGAAGAAGTGGGTCATCGGAGTTGATCCTCGGTGTTCTGACCCCGGAATGGAGCCTTGAAACCCGGAGAGAGCAACCCCCGTGCCGATTGTGTCGGCGGGTTCGGTGCCTGGGGCCTGAGGTTCGATGTCGCATTCTGAAGCTGCGCCGCGTTTCGCGACGCTGCCGTTGTCAGCGGCAACGTCGCCAAGCAGATCTTCTCCCGGCCCCAGGCGGGCACCCACGGTAAACAGCCCGCCATGGATCTCAAAGAGCAGCGCCGCAGCTCGAACATCGAAGACCGCCGCGGGATCGCGCCCAGGCGACCAGTAGCCCTGGGGCTGGGGACGATCATCGCGGTCGTGATCATCGGCAAGGTGCTCGACGTCGACCCGATGCAGCTGCTGCGCGCGCTCGATCAACCCGGCGCTCCCTCCACGAGCCGCGTGACTCCCGGAAGCCAGCCAAACGATCTCCCCTCGGACTTCGTCGCGGCGGTGCTCGGTTCGACCGAAGACGCGTGGCGCCAGGTCTTCTCCGAAGCCTCGCGCCAATACCGGGATCCGAAGCTCGTGCTCTTTCGGGACGAGGTGCGCTCGGCGTGCGGGCAGGAGAGCGCCGCGACGGGTCCCTTCTACTGCCCGGGCGACCAGCAGGTTTATCTCGACCTCTCGTTCTTTGATGAGCTCGGCCGGCGGTTCGGCGCTCCGGGTGACTTCGCGCAGGCCTACGTGATCGCGCACGAGGTCGGTCACCATGTTCAGAACCTCCTGGGAATCAACGCCAAGGCCCGGGCCGCCCAGCGGGGGCAGCCAAAGTCCGCCCAGAATGAGATCTCGGTTCGGCTCGAGCTTCAGGCCGACTGCTTCGCAGGTGTCTGGGCCAACCGCGGACAGAAGCAGCGCAAGTTCCTCGAGGCAGGAGACGTCGACGAGGCGCTCCGTGCGGCGGCGGCGATCGGCGATGATCGCCTCCAACGGAATGCCCGCGGCCGCGTCGCTCCTGAGACCTTCACCCACGGCACCTCGGCGCAGCGGACGCAGTGGCTGAGCACCGGCCTGTCAAAGGGGACGCTGGCTGCCTGCGACACCTTCGCGACCGGCGCCGTTGAGTAGCTCCCGAAGCCATCGGACCCGTCGCACAATGCAACACCGCTTTCAGCCCGCCCGACGCAGCTGACGTGGACGCTGAGGATCCCCAGTTGGCCCCCAGCTTGCGTATGCCTGAGGCAACTCGTGACCTGGAGATGAACCCGATGCTCGACCAAATCGTTGGACCGTTTCTGCAGTCTGGTGCTGGCAGTGAG
>JAYVRT010000270.1:0-2153 GCA_043776025.1 Archangiaceae bacterium
GGGGAGCTTCTCGACGTCGGCGGCCGACAGGGTCAATGCTTTGGCGGAGTCCATGGGCGCTCTGTTTACCGGGTTCTGCGCGTGACGAGCCAGAAGTCCCGCACCTGCGCGGTCACCTCGAGCTCTCCGCTGGCCAGCTGGGCGCCGAGCAGCCGCTGGGGCTCGACGCCGCGGATGAGGAAGTGATCGTAGAAGCGCCCCTGGCTCTGCCAGTCCATCGACTCGGGGTGCCACTCGGAGGCGAAGGTCGGCGGGGTCTTCTCGTCGCGGTACATCAGCGGCGAGTGCGGGGTCACCGCGAAGCTGAAGTTCGTGACCCCGCCACGCTCTTTGGCGATCACCGTCGAGGCGTGGAGCCAGACGGGGTGGGTGACCGCCGCCGAGCCGGTGTTGAAGATCAGCCCCATCACCTTCGGGCGGTCGCCGGCGTACTTCGCCAGCTGGCTGAGCGTCTGTCCCTCGGCATCGAACGCGGAGAAGCCCTTCCACAGAGGCACCGCGGTCGCGAGCGCGACGCCGGCGGCGAGCAGCAGCGCCAGCTGGGCCGGCCGGGGCTTGAGCGGCGGCACGACGCACACCACCAGCGCCGCCGCGAGATGGGCGTAGCGCGTGTTGAGGTAATACATGTACCCGCGGATATCGAAGGGGAGGGCGAAGTAGAGCCCGACGGCGAGCGCGGCGAGGCCCACCAGCCGCCACCGGGCGATCGGGCCCTCCCGGGTGTCCCGCCCCGTCACCAGCGCTGCTCCGACGGCGAGCCCGGCGAGCCCGAAGGCGAGGTTGACCGCCAAGGCGTCGCTCCCGTCGCGCAGCATCCCGCTCAAGGTGGGAATGAACTCGGCCTTGTTCTGCGCGAAGCTCTTGTAGGCGAGGTTCTCCGGCGACAGGAGCGGACCCCAGGACTTCCAAGGCTGGCCGGGGGCGATCTCCGCAGGCTGTCCAAAGCGCAGGCCCACCCAGGCGAGGAACAGCAGCACCCCGGGCACCACGCCCCACAGCGCCGCGGCCCGTTCGTTGATCCGCGCCTTCCACCCCTGGCCCAGCGCAGGCGCCGGGGTGGTGAACAACAGCAGCGGCAGCGCCAGGCCCAGCCAGGCGAAGACCTGCACGTGGAAGAGCAGCACCGCGATCAGGGCCATCGCCAGCGCCAGGCCCCACTGCCGGCGGCGGGGCGCGTCCTCGATCGCGCGCACGAACAAGCCGCAGGTGAGGAAGGCCAGCGGCAGGGCAGCGCAGAAGTTGATGAACCCCCACGCCAGGCTGTCGCCGTAGGCGAAGGGCAGGGCGAGCAGCGAGGGCCAGGCCGGCCGCTTGAGGCTCCGAAGCAGGAAAGCGAGCGAGAGCGGCAGCCCCGCGACATAGGCGCTGAGGAAGACCCGGTTCGCGGTTTCCAGCGGAAGCAGCCAGTTGAGGCCGCTGACCAGGTAGTAGTACCCGAGGTACGGCGTCAGCTGCGGCCGCCGCGCGAAGTACTCCGGGTAGAGCGTCGAGGCGTCGTCGAGCCGGTGGAGCACGGAGATCAAGTGCAGGTGCTGGGGCAGATCCACGAGCGGAATCGCCTGGGAAGCCCACAGCGGAGCGGCGCCAAAGGCGAGCGCCACCAGGTAAACCATGCGTTCGAAAGACCGGCCTTCCACGGGCGGCGGACCATAGGCGGGCAGTCTCATTTGGCAAACGCCCGCTTTTTAAGGTATGTGGGCCCCGTTGCACCTACACGGAGCCACCATGCCTACCTCGTCGCTGATCAAGGCAGTCACCACCAGCGCGCTGCTGTGGGCCCCGTTCGCACTCGCCTCCGGCAACGCGCAACCGCTGCTCACCGACCGCCTCAACGCCGACGCGTCGTGCGCCAGCGGTGCGGCCGAGGCGAAGAAGAGCGGCAAGGTTCACAAGTGCGTCCCCGGGGCCCTCAAGCCGTCGACCCGGATGTTCGAGTCGTTGCGGCCGGTGGACTCGAAGCTGCCCGACACCGCCCGCCGCGACGCCAGCGCCGGCGTCTTCATCTGAAACTCAGAGATCGGGCCGGCCTTCAGGGCCGCTCGACCTTGAACACCACCACCCGCGGCACCTTCACCCGCTCGAAGCGCACCAACCCCGCCTGCGCCGTTGCCTCGCGCAGCACCCGTTCGCTGCGGGCGTAAATCCCCGCGGCG
>JAYVRT010000271.1:0-2147 GCA_043776025.1 Archangiaceae bacterium
ATCAGCTTCCTTTGACGTGGAGAATGGCGGACGGCGCCGGGGGGCCCATCTGCAGCTGCTGGCGGGCGATCGACTCGAGATGGGCAGGAGATCGAAGGGTGGCGAGCTCGAGCTTGAGCCGGTCATGCTCGCGCATCAGCTCCGAGCTCTGCTGATCGAGCGAGGACAGCTGGTAGCCGACCTTCACCACCAGCACCCGGGAGGTGACGTGGACGATTCCGACGGTGGCGAAGAGGACGACGAGCAGCGCCGCCGGCAGCAGCTCGAAGAAGATCACGCCCAGGGAAACGCCTCTGCGGCCTTCGATCGCGACGCTCATTTCACGGCTCCCTTACTCTGCACCCGGCGGATCGCGCGCAGCTTGGCGGACCTCGCGCGGGGGTTGCGGTTCAGCTCATCGTCACCGGCGATGATCGGCTTCTTCGTCAGCGCCTCGAAGTCGGGCTCGATCTCCACCGGCAGCACCGGCAAGCCCCGGGGCGTCTGGTCGGGGACGTCGCCGCACAGGGCCTTGAAGCACTGCTTCACCTTGCGATCCTCGAGTGAGTGGAAAGAGATGATCGCCGCGATGCCGCCGGGGGCGAGCACGGTCGGGACGGCCGCGAGCGCGGCGTCGAGCTGGTTGAGCTCTTCGTTCACCTTGATCCGCAGCGCCTGGAAGGTGCGGGTAGCGACGTGGATCTTGTCCGGCCAGGCGCGCCGGGGGACCGCGGCCTCGATCGCCTTCACCGCCTCGCGGGTGGTCTGGGGCTTGCTGAACTTCAGGCCCCGGGCGATCTGCCGGGAGAAGCGCTCCTCTCCGTACTCCCACAGCGCGTTGGCCAGCTCGGTCTCGTCGAGGGACTCGATCAGCTCGGCGGCGGTCGGCCCGCCCTCGCCCATGCGCATGTCGAGCGGCCCGTCGCCCTGGAAGGAGAAGCCGCGCGACGGCTCGTCGAACTGGGGAGAGCTGACGCCCAGGTCGAGCAGCAGCCCGTCGAGGGGGCGGTCGATCAGCGAGGCGAGCGCGCCGAACTCCGCCTGGGTAGCGGTGAACCGGGCGCCGAAGCGGGCGAGGCGCTCGCGGGCGGCGGCGAGCGCGCGCGGATCGCGGTCGAGGCCGAGCACGGACGCGCCTGCCTCCAGCAGCGCCTCGCTGTGCCCTCCTCCGCCAAGTGTTCCGTCAACGATCAACTTGCCTGCTCCGGGTTCCAGAAGTCGTACCGCCTCGGTGAGGAGAACGGTCTGATGCGAGAAGGCCAACGTCAGCCGGCGGTGAAGACGGCGTGCTGGAAAGCCGCGACCGCGTCGACCGCCTCGGCGTAGTAGTCGAACGCCTCGTTGGCGCCCGCCGAGCGGAAGATCGCGTGGATATAAGGAGACAGGCCGCACAGCTTGATGTCGCCGCCGAGGTGACGCAGGCCCGAGGCGCGGAGCATCAGCGGGCGGACGACGCGGTAGTCGAGGTGGCTGACGTCGGTGAAGTCGAGCACCATCCGGCGGACGCCGCGGCTGCTGAAGCGGAAGAGCTGGTCGGCGATCTGGTCGTACTCGCGGATGCCGATCTCACCTTCGAGGGCGATCGTCATCTGCGACGGCCGGGTCTGGGGCACGAACCGCTTGATCGGCGCAGGCGTCTCGGATTCTTCGACTTCGATCTCGAAGAGTTCGGGGGCGACGAGCTCGGACATGGTCGGTGGTTCCTTTTTGGGACGGCGAAGTGAAGAAGCGACGATTCAGGACTGCTTGAGTTCGGTCAGCACGCGCATCACGTCGGCGGAGTCCGAGGCGGTGCGGGCCTCGTCCTGCGCCCTGGCCCACCCTTCTTTTGACCAGAGCTCGATCACCTTCACCATCCCCGCCCAGACGACGTCTTTCTCGAGGGCGGCGTGGGCCCGCAAAGACGGGGGGATCAGGATCCGCCCGAGCTTGTCGAGCGAGCATTCCTGCGCGCTGGCGACGTAGAGCCGCATCAGCTGCTTCACGCCGGGCTCCATCGGGTTGCGGCGGGAGAGCGCGAGCTCGATCTGTTCCCACTCGCGCACCGGGTAGGCGTGGAGGCAGGCGTCGAGCGAGGTGGTGACGATCAGCCGCTCGTCGTAGCTGCCGACGAGCGTCTCGCGCAGCTTCGCCGGGAAGCTGGTGCGCCCTTTCCCGTCGATCTGATG
>JAYVRT010000272.1:0-2146 GCA_043776025.1 Archangiaceae bacterium
CGGGCGCGTCGGCGCAGCGCTGACGACCGCGGCCGCTCAGGGCCTACTTCGTCGGTTCCGCGACCTCGACGGTGCGCTGCTCCTCTTTCGCGATCGTCCCGCGGATCCAATCCCAAAGGGGCAGCGAGACGTTGAAGTTCCACTTCTGCATCAGCGTCGGGTCGTGGTGCAGCGCGTGGTGACGGCGCAGCACGCGAATCAGCCCGAGCGAGCCGACGAACGAGTCCGGGCGCAAGTGGTACGACAGGTGGAGCCACTCGTAGCTGACGATGTACCCCATGGTGACGATGCCGAAGACACCGGCGAGGTTGTGCTGATCCACCGGGGGCAAGAAGGCCCAGGGAACGCCGAAGTAGATCGCCGCCATCGCGGGGAGCAGCCCGGCGGCGAAGGCGACGATTCCGAACGCCGGCAGCAGCACCAGCTTGAACTCGCGGGTGCGGCGGATCTCCATCGAGTCCGTCTGGAAGATGACGTGGTGCTCGGGCGTGTGGCGGTCATAGACGAACGGCGCGAACCCGCGCCGCTGGTGGAGCAGGTCGCGGTGCAGCCGCCACTCCGCGGCGTTGGAGAGGATGAAGAGCACCCCACCGAACGCGACCTGCCACCACTTCAAGTCGTGGATGATCGCCACGCCCAGGCCCATCACCGCCAGGCCGCTGACCGAGGTGACGCCCAGGTGCAGCCAGGGGTTGTAGAAGGCCCCGCGGTCGGCGCACGTCTGCCTCAGCCGCTCGCGGTCGGCCTGACTCACAAGTGGAGCACGATGTACTTGAGCACCAGCGACACGTCCTCGGTCGGCTGGGCGATGTTGTGAAACGAGGTGAAGACGACGTTGCCGCCGCGGCTGCCCGCGGGGCCGACCTTGAAGTGCACCGCGAGCGGCACCTGGCTCAACTGGGCGCCGCCGGTGGAGCAGCTGGTGTCGGTGGTGGAGCACGCAGTCACGGCGGGCGCGCGGATCAGCACGTCGGCCGAGGAGTCCTGCGAGGTGAACAGCGCCCAGTGGGTCGAGTTGACGCCCGCCTGGTGGGGGAAGGCGATCTGAATCGACGGCTTGCCGACGAAGGTCGCGAGCGCCGGGCTGGTGAGGCTCGCCGTCACCGACTGCGGCGCGTAGCCCATCAGGTGCTTCGCATCGAGCGGGCTCGCGACCGTCCCCCCGTTGAGCTTGAAGTTCATCTTTCCCGGGAAGGCGAGCGCGGGGAACAACATCGCCCAGTCCGAGGCGTACAGCGAGCCGCCCTGGGTGACGTAGGCCTTGAGCGCGGCGGCAATCGGCGCGGCGCGGGTCCCGAGGTCGATCACCGTGCCGCTCGACTTCCCCGCGGCGCAGTCGATGAAGACCAGGTCGTACGCCTTCAGCCGGTTGACGTCGGAGAGAAACGGCCCCGCGGACGTCGGCCAGTTGGTGGCGTCGCCGGCGTAGCTGTCGAACTGCAGGTTCAACCCGAGCAGCAACTGCTCGATCTGATCTCCAGCGCCGGTGACGACGGCGATCTTCGTCTGCTTCTGAGCGACGCACAGCTGATCCTCGGGGATGGCGGTGGTCCCGTCGGAGGTGATCGTCACCGGGTAATCCTGGGAGAACGCGCCGAGGGTGGCGTGCGCGGTCCAGGCGCCGACTGGAATCTCGGTGAGGTCGAAGGCCCCGTCGGCGGTGGTGGAGGTCGAGAGGGTGAACGGCTCCCCGCTGCAGTCGGTGCCGGCGACGCTGACCACCGCGCCCCCCACCCAGGTGTGCTTGTCGGGTGCGCAGACCTTCCCGCGGACCGACCCACTGCGGCAGGCCAGCGTCGCGGGCGGGAGCACCGTATCGGCGTGGAACGGGACGACCTGCTCCGGCTCGGGCGGCACCTGCTTCAGGCGGGCGTCGCCACACCGGCAGCCGGCGAGGCCCAACGAGGCGAGGAGCAGCGTCAGTCGGAAAACGGTCAAAGGGGGCTCCGGTCGAAGAGGCGGGCGAGGGCTTAGGCATCCTGGTGCAAGGAACGCAAATCACGACCCGGTGACTTTCGGGGGCTGTCCCAGCTAGGTCTCAGCGGTCGAGAAATTCCGATGCGCTCCAGAACCCTCTCTCATCTCCCCGGCCGGTGCCCGCGCTGCTGGATTCGCCACGAGTTCTGCCTCTGCGCCGAGGTGCCCC
>JAYVRT010000273.1:0-2144 GCA_043776025.1 Archangiaceae bacterium
CGGCCAGCACACGCGCGTCACGAACGGAACCCCGCGATCTGCGTGGGACGAATCCACGGAACGAGCGCGAGCCGGTACACCTGTGGTCGCAGACACGACGGCAGCAACGACGCCATTAAACTTCACCGTGTTCTGCCCTGCAGTCGCGCTGAACCCCTGGCCCGTGACGGTCACCGAAGTGCCGATTGCGCCGCTGGTGGGAGAGAAGCCGATTACCGCCAGCGGGGTGGAGCCTCCGCCGCCGCCCGTTCCGCCGACGGGGCCGGGAGCCCCAGCACAGATCCACCCTTCGACGTCGATCATCTGCGGGTTGGAAAGGTAAGGCCCGCCCACGGGCATCTGAGTCGTTGTGGAAGATCCGAGCTTTTGAAAGAGCCAACTTGCCTTGGGAGAAAAGGGCGTGACGAGATCTCCGTGACCGCTGAGCGCGGCTTTCAACCTCGTCGCTTGCCAGAATTCGGCCGCGTTCGTGAAAGTGAGGCCGCCCGTGCCAGCACCATGACAACCCGCCACGCAACCGGTAGGCGCCGCCGCGTCGAAGTAGACAGGAAAGACCTGCTCGAGCGAACGAGAGGCAACGCTCTGGCATTCAGCTCCGCCGTCGAGACCACCATCGACGCTTGGTGGGTTATTGGTGCCACACGCAAGGAAGATCACAAAGGACCAGAACATGGGGCGCATTGGGGCGAGCATTCCAGCAAGTCTCGTTCCGCTTGTCCCCTCTCGGACAGGTTGTGCCCCCCTGAACCGTTTGGGCCACACGTTGGCCCGAAACGTTCACCCGGTCGGTACGGTGCCATGGATAGAATGACGCGGTGATCCGAGTGTTGGTGGCAGACGATGAACCGAAGCTCGGCAAGCTGGTGGCCGAAGCCCTCGAAGGCGAAGGGCATGAGGTTAAGCGAGTCGGTGGTGGTCGTGAGGCGTTGATCGAACTGGCCGCCTCCACCTGGGACGTGGTGGTCAGCGATCTCAAGATGCCTGAAGTCGACGGAATGAAGGTGCTCGCAGCGGCGAGAGCGACCACTCCGCCGACGGAGGTGGTCCTGATGACCGCCTACGCATCGGCCGAGAGCGCCGTCGCGGCGATGAAGGCAGGAGCCGCTGACTACCTAATCAAACCGTTCTCGTTCGACGAGCTTCGTATGCGGGTTGGCCGGCTCGCATCTCAGCGGCGCGCTGTGAAGGTCAACGCCCAGCTTCTCGCGAGAATCGGCCCGACGCTGGTGGCCCGCAGTCCGGCGATGCGTGGGGTGGTTGAAGCCGCGCGCAAGGCGGCGGCGACCTCGGCGTCGGTGTTGCTGCTCGGCGAGAGCGGCACCGGAAAGAGCCAGCTGGCGCGCCTCATCCACTACAGCAGCGCGCGTGCCGCCAACCGATTGGTGGAGCTCCACTGCTCGGCACTCCCCGAGTCGTTGCTCGAAAGCGAACTGTTCGGCCATGTGCGCGGCGCCTTCACTGGAGCCGATCGCACGCGAGTCGGACACCTGGAAGGCGCGGACGGGGGCACGCTCTTCCTCGACGAGATTGGTGAGCTGTCTTCGGCGACCCAGGTCAAGCTGCTGCGGTTTCTCCAGGAGCGCGAATTCTCCCCAGTCGGCAGCGTTGAGACACGAAAGGTTGACGTGCGAGTGGTCGCGGCCACTAACCGTGACCTGACGGCCGCTGTGAAATCCGGTGGCTTTCGCGAAGACTTCTTCTACCGCCTCAATGTCTTCGGACTCACCGTGCCGCCGTTGCGCGAGCGCCGCGACGACATCGGTGCGCTGATCGACTCGTTCCTGGAGGTGCGAGGACTGCCGCTGGACAAGGTTACGCCGCAGTCCCGCGAGCGACTGGAGCAACTCCCCTGGCCAGGAAACGTACGGGAGCTTTTCAACAGCCTCGAACGGGCGCTCTTGCTGGCAGGCGAAGAGCCAGTGGGCCCCGGATTGCTCGCACTGGCGCCGGCGACGCGCTCAAGTCAGAGCGCCGACAGCTTGCTTGTTGAAGGCTTCAACCTCGATGCCCTCGAGCGGGACCTGGTGGCGGCCGCGCTGGCTCGCGCGGGCGGAAACAAGAGCGCCGCGGCGCGGCTCCTAGGCGTTACACGGCGGCGGCTCTACTCGCGGCTGACTAACCTCGCCGTACCCGACGACGAAGAG
>JAYVRT010000274.1:0-2141 GCA_043776025.1 Archangiaceae bacterium
CCTTCCGGCCGGACGAGGCACCCCCACGAGCCGAGGTGCTCGAGGCGATCCGCCAGCTGCTTGAACGCCGGCCCCGCACCTGGCAGCCGAGCCGTGGTCAGCGCGGGCGGAATTCCCAGCGCTTCGAACTTGAGCCCGTGCGCCTCCTTGAACGCGGTTACTTCGTAGCCCTGGGTCGCGCCCGACAGCTGGCCCACCCGCGCGTCGAACAGCCCCGCCACCGAGAAGCCCGGATGCGCGGTGAAGCGCTGCCCCGTGTGTCCTTTGAGCCCGCTGGCGAGCAGCAGCGCCGGGGTGTGCACCGCGCCGGCGGCGAGCACCACGCCCCTGCGCGCCGTCACCTGCTCCCGTCTTCCGTTCCGCTCGACGTCGAGCCCGACCGCGCGCCGCCCCTGCCAGCGGACCTTCAACGCGCGGGTGTCGGCCGCCAGCCGGGCGCCGAACCCGAGCGCCTGGGGCACGTAGCTGACCTCCATCCCCTGCCGGCGCTGGTTCGGACAGCCGAGGATGCAGCGCCCGCTGCCCTCACAGCCAGACTCGGCGCGGCGGATCACATTGCCGGCGAGGCCCAGCGCGTTGGCTCCCCGCTGCAGCAGCAGGTTGTTCTGCCCCATCACCTTCGCCTCGACCGGCCGGACGTTGAGGTCGCGTTCGATCTCGTCCGTCGCCTCCGACAGCTCCCGGTACGGCAGCGCGGCCGCGAGCGCGGGATCGTCGCGGATCCACTCGGCGTAGATCGCCTCCGGCAGCCGCCAGAAGATCGCCGAGTTGATCGCGGTGCTCCCGCCCACCATCCGGCCCTGGATGATCGGAATCTGCGTCCGCGCCGTGGCGAGCTGGGCGCCGAAGTCGCGAAACCGCGCGAGCATGCTGTCCCGTGTCGTCGGCTCGGTCGGCCGCTGCCGCAAGTCCGGCCCTTCCTCGAGCATCAGCACCTCGAGGCCGCGCCGGGCGAGCGCGCGCGCGACGGTGGCGCTGCCCGCGCCGGTGCCGACCACCACCACGTCGGCTTCCAGCCCGCTCACCTAAGGAACCTCGGAGTCGAAGTGGCAGAGGCAGACCATCGCCTTGAGCACGAGGGCGAGCTGGCGGACGGCGGAGCGGCGGTGCGCGAGGGCCCGGTCCCAGGCGCCGAGCCGGGCGGCGGGATCGGTGCGCGAAAAGCCGGCGAGCCAGGCGAGCCAGAGCAGCGCCTTGAAGCCCCAGGAGATCCGCCACGGAGCGCGCCGCGCGAAGTCCCCGAGGAAGCGGTCGACCCGGCCCGCGTCGATCGGCGCCGCCACCAGCGCCTGCGAGGCTCCGGTGAAGATCCGCGCTTCGAAGGCCGAGTACCTCATGCCAGCGAGGCGGTCAGGGGCTGGCGGCGCTCGGAGACGCCCCCGGAGAACAGGGCCCGGTGCGCGCGGGTGGCGAAGAACCACATCGCCAACGTCGAGAGCCCGTCGAGCGCGAACACGCCGTAGAACATCGGGACCTGGTGCGAGGCGGCGATGAACAGGGCGTAGATCGCCGAGAAGCCCTTGAGGAACATCAGCGCCGGCAGCACCGGGTAGAAGCGCTTCAAGTCCACCAGCAGCAGCGCGCACATGAAGGCGAGGGTGAAGACGTTGCCGGTGCCGAGCATGTGCCACAGGTGGCCGGACTCGACCGCCGGGTAGGCGCCGCCGCCGAGCAGCCGGTTCACCTGGTCGAGCGTCTGGTACGTCAGCTGCGGCGCGACGATGTACGAGACGGCCGGGATGAAGAAGTTGAGCACCAGCACCGTGTAGACGGCGCGAAAGGCGAGGACGATTCGGGGGGGCATCGGTGGGTTCTCCGGGTCGAGAGGCGCTCGAGGAGGGCCTCGTCCATCACCGCCAGCGCCTCGAGCACCTGCTGCGCGGTTTGAGGGTCCCTCTTCTTCAGCCCGGCGATCAGCAACCGGTAGCCGGCGACGTTGAAGGCGGGCTGGGCGAACATCGCGGCGCGCAGCTCGGGCAGCTGCTCCAGCACCCGGAAGATCGGGTTGGCGGTGAGCGCCAGCACCACGCTCGTCTGCTTGAGCAAGGTGCGAATCATCACCTGGTCCGCCGCGGCGAGGGTGTCGGCGGTGGCGCCCGGGCGTTCGGCCTCGAGGGCGAACTGCTCCACTGCCGCCTCGA
>JAYVRT010000275.1:0-2133 GCA_043776025.1 Archangiaceae bacterium
GTTCGATCACGGACTGCTCCACGAGAGCCGCACCCTGCGGGCGGGCGTGAAGTACGCGGTGCGCAGCGACGTGATGTTCCGAGCGCCGCGTTAAGGGCAGCCGAGGATGCTTTGCAGCTCGGTGGCGCTGCCCGAATAATCGACCTGAAACAGCACCTGCAGCTGGGCGAACTTCGCGGTGCAGTCCTCCCCCGGCCATCCGCCCTCGCAGAACGTGGTCGCGTCCGGCCGCAGCCAGCGAAAGGTGCGCGCCTCGTTCGCGCGGCACTCCGGGCAGTGCGCCGTCAGGGTGTAGAGGACGATGCCGCCGCGGGCCTGGACCAGGCTCAGCCCATACTGCTTGCCCGTGAGCGCCGCGAGCTGCGGGCACAGCGAAGGCCGCACCTGGGCCGCGAGGGCCGCCTCAGTCTCGGCCCGGCTGACATCGACCGGCAGCTGCCGCACTGGTCGGGCGGCGTCGGTCGCGCGGTCGGCGGCGATCCGGGCCTGCTCGAGCGTGCGCGCGACCTGCCGGGTCTTCTCGAGCTCGAGGTCCTCGGTGAGCCGGCGCTGCACCGTGTTCATCGCGCCCAGGCACAGCCACAGCGTCGTCTGGATCAGCTGAGGGTCATGGCTTCGCCGATAGATGTCCTCGTAGATCTGGGCGCAGGTCTCGTCTTCGATCGGCATCAGCGTGAGCACCGCCGCGGCGGCGAGCGCGAGCACCCCGCAGATCGCGACCGCGGCCCGAACCCGGCTCACTTCGGCGTCGCCTTTGGCTCGAAGCGCCAGTCGCCGACATTCCAATACAGCGAGTCGGCCAGACCCCACTTCGGTCCCACGAGATCAGCGCGGACCGCGGAAAGCCGTGAGGTGAGCACCAGCGGAATCATCGGCAGCCGCTCGAGCCAGAGCTTGCGCACCACCTGCTCCCGCATCGTCCGCCGCTCATCGTAGAGCGACCCGGCATACGCTTCCCACGCCTGCCGCATCGGCTCGTCGAAGTGCGCCCGGTGCACCGCTTCGACGTCGTAGTGCCCGTTGGCGAACGGCACGTTGAGGTACTTCGTCGGATCGGTCGTCTCGCGGCTGACGAAGAGCAGGCCCTGAAAGTCGCGCTTGTTGAACAAGGGGCCGGTCTCGGGGTGCTCGACCCATTCGACCTCGAGCCCGGCGCGGCCCAGATCCGCGGCCACCTTCTGCGCCATCAGCACCGCCGGCGTGTCGCGCGTCTTGCTCGCCTGGACGTGCAACTGCAGCTTCTGCCCCTTGAGGCCCAGCGCCGCCAGCGCCGCCGCCGCCGCCTCGGGCTCGTACGTCGGCACCTTCCCCGGCTGGACTCCCGCGCGCCAGGTGGTCGCCGCCTGCGCCGGCGCCGGCTTGAAGACGTCGGCCAGCGCCTGGCGATCGATCGCCTGAAGCAGCGCCTTGCGCGCGGCCAGATCGTCCCACGGCGGCACGTCGAGGTTCGGCACCAGCAGAAACAGCAGGTCACCCGGCTGCTCCAGGACCCGAACCCTCGGGTCGCCCACCAGCGCCTGGTACGAGCGGCCGTCGAGCACCGGGAGCACGTCCACCTCGTGGGTCGCCAACGCCTGCGCCGCGCGCGCGGGATCCACCTTCACCACCTCGACCCGCTCGAAGGTGGGCCTGGGGCCGGCGAAGTACGGGTTGCGCTCCAGCACCAAAGACTGCCCCGCGGTGAAGGACTTGAGCGTGTAGCCAGCCGCGGTGGCGACGTCGGCCTCGAGCGCCGCCCGCATCACCGCTTCGCGACCCGCGTCGAGGTAGACCTTCTCCAGCGAGGCCCTGGGCAACACCGCGAAGCCCTCGAGCCACTCCCGGCGGCGCACCGCGTAGGTGACGTCGATCGTCCGCTCGTCCACCGCGTCGATCGCGGTGCGCAGCGGGTTGGCGAGCGTGTTCACCGAGAACTTGAAGTCCTCGAGCGTCACCGGCCGGCCGTCGCTCCAGCGTGACTTCGGGAGCAGCCGCCAGCGCACCCGCATCCCTCCGTCGGGCAGCAGCCGCACCAGCGAGTTGGTCATCGACGGCGCTTCCTCGACCAGGCTCGGCTTCCAGAGGTGATCCGCGCCGCGCACCACCGTCATCGAGCGGCGAGAAGGGCCTCCGCTGCCGACCAGCGCATCGAGG
>JAYVRT010000276.1:0-6882 GCA_043776025.1 Archangiaceae bacterium
ATCGGCGCCAGCGATCAGCTGTGCCGCTACGGGCAGATCATGAACGTCCCGGCGCACGTCGCGCGCGACCGCGCCGAGCTGCTCAAGGCGGTGGAGAAGAGCAGGGGCTCGGACCTGGTGCTGATCGACACCGCCGGGCGATCGACCGAGGAGGCGTTGCAGAAGCAGCACGAGCTGCTGCGCGCGGTGCCCGGCATCGGCCTCTACCTGGTGCTCTCCGCCACCGCGTCGGGCGCCCAGCTGGGCTCGGTCGCCGACCGTTACCGCGCCTTGCGGCCCGAGCGGCTGATCTTCACCAAGCTGGACGAGGCAGTCGCCCCCGGCTGCGCGATCTCCGCGGCGGTGCGCGTCGGCCGCCCAGTCGCCTGCACTACCAACGGGCAGCGGGTGCCCGAGGACCTCGAGCCCGTCGCCGGAACCTCGCTGGTCGAACACGTCATCGGCAACTGGACTCACGGGAGAGCTTGAACATGGACCAGGCAGACAAACTTCGAGAGCTGATCGCCGAGCGGCAGGGGCAGCGCGGCCTGCGGGTGATCGCGATCACCAGCGGCAAGGGCGGCGTCGGCAAGACCAACGTGTCGTCGAACCTCGCGTACCTCGCGGCGGCGGCCGGTCAGCGGGTGTTGATCGTCGACGCCGACCTCGGCCTGGCCAACGTCGAGATCCTCTACGGGATCACCCCCCGCTACCACCTCGGGCACCTGCTCGAGGGGAGCGCCTCGATCGAGAACGTGCTCGCCCAGGGGCCGCTGGGGATCCGGATTCTCCCCGCCGGCTCGGGCCTGCGCTCACTGACCAACCTCGACGACGCCCAGCGGATGCGTCTGCTGACCGCGCTCGACAAGATCGAAGACGACTTCGACCTGGTCCTCTTCGACACCGGCGCCGGCATCGGAGACAACGTCCTGTTCTTCTGCGGCGGCGCGCAGGAGGCGCTGCTGGTGGTGACGGCCGAGCCGACCTCGCTCACCGATGCCTACGCCTCGGTGAAGGTGCTCTCACTCGAGGGCGGGGTCGAGCACTTCAACGTGGTGGTGAACCTCGCGCCTTCGGAACAGAACGCGCGGGAGATCTTCGAGAAGCTGTGCACCATCACCCGCCGCTTCCTCAAGGCGAAGCTGCGGTACCTGGGCTCGGTGCCGCGCGACGAGAACGTGCACCGGTCGGTGATGGCGCAGCAGCCGGTGTCGAAGCTCTTTCCCCAGTCGCCCGCGACCCGGGCGCTCACCGGGATCAGCGAACGGCTCTTCGGCGAGCCCGGCCCCGAGCAGTCGACCGGGGGCCTCAAGTTCCTCTGGCAGCGGATCCTCCGCGAGTCTTCTCCCGCCGCCTAGAGGTGCCGCATGCATCGTGCTCAGACGCTCTACAAGACCCCCGAGCAAGACGACGGCGCGCTGATCGCCCGCTACGGCCACCTGATCGAGCGCGCGGCGCGGCGGCTGGCGCTGCGGGCGGGGTCGGCGCAGCTGGTCGACGATCTGTGGTCAGCCGGGGCGCTGGGGCTGCTCGAGGCCGCCCGCCGCTTCGACCAGGGCCGGACGGTGAAGTTCGAGACCTTCGCCGAGCACCGGATCCGTGGCGCGATGCTCGACGAGCTGCGCAACCTCGATCACCTGCCCCGGCGGCTGCGGGCCCAGACCGACAAGGCGCAGAAGGCGCGGGCCGAGCTGGCCAAGCAGCTGGGCCGCGAGCCGGCGGTGGACGAAGTCGCGAAGGCGGTCGGGGTCGCCGTCGAGGAACTGGCGGGCCTCGAGCACCTCGCCCAGCCCCACCTCACCATCGGCCCCGAGCTTCGCCTTGTCTCCTCGGAGCCCGATGCACTGGAGAAGGTCGAACAGCGGGAAAAGGCGGGGCGCTTGAGCGCGGCGGTGAAGACGCTGCCCGAACGGAGCCAGATGCTGCTGTCGCTCTACTACGTCGAAGAGTTCACCTATCGCGAGATCGCGCGCCTGCTCGAGCTGAGCGAGGCGCGCGTCTGCCAACTCCACTCGGAGACGATCGCCGCGCTGCGCGAGCTGCTCTAGCCCCGGCGACGGCGAAGGGCGGCCAGCGCGGCCAGCCCCAGCCCCACCAGCGGCGCGTCGAGCCCCACCGCGCTGCAGGAGTGCGCGCCGTTCTTCCCGTCGGGCGTCGCGGTCATCTTCAGCTCCGAGGTCGAGGTGGTGGCCTCGGGGTAGGCGCGATCAGGGAAGGCGAGCACGCCGGACACCTGCACCACATAGTCGCCGTCGAGGTCGGCGGTGAAGGTCGGGGTGTGGCCGTCGGTGTACGCGTACTCCCAGTGACGGCTCAGGGTGACCGCGCCCTTCGGATTCTCGATCGCCGCGGTGCTGCCCGAGGGCCGGGCGGTCACCGTCCAGACGTACTCGATCGCCGCGCCGTTGCGGTTGGCGAACAGCGGCAGCCGGAACTTCTCCCCGCGGGTCAGCGTCACCTGCCCGCCGCCGTGCACCTTGAACGGGCCGTTCGGGTCGAGGCAGTCGTTGGGCTGCGACGGGTCGACGACGACGCAGTAGCGGGAGTCGCAAGCGTCGCCGAGGCCGTCGCCGTCGTCGTCCAACTGGGCGCGGTTGCGCACCCCGGAGCAGTTGTCGGACAGGTTGAGGACCCCGTCGTTGTCGATGTCGTTGTCGCAGGCGTCGCCGATGCCGTCGCCGTCGATGTCCGCCTGGTTGGGGTTGCCCTTGCCCGGGCAGTTGTCGAAGTTGTCGCCGATGTTGTCGAGGTCGGTGTCGAGCTTGCAGAGCGCTCCGGTGGGCATCACCTGGTCGGCGTTCGCCACCAGCGGACAGTTGTCGGTCGCGTCGGGCACCCCGTCGCCGTCGTCGTCATTGTTGCAGACGTCGCCCAGCAGCGAGGTGGCGATCGTCCGCTTCTGGTCGGCGTTGGGAATCGTCTTGCAGTTGTCGAGGGCGTTGGGAACGCCGTCCCCGTCGATGTCCGGGTCACACGCGTCGCCCAGCCCGTTTCCGTCGGTGTCCAGCTGGGAGAAGTTCGAGCTGGCCTTACAGTTGTCGCAGCTGTCGCCGACGCCGTCACCGTCGCCGTCGAGCTGATCGCGGTTCGAGGCGAACGGGCAGTTGTCCTTCGCGTCGGCCTTGCCGTCGCCGTCGGCGTCGTCGGTGTAGGCCAGCGTCTTGCCGTCATCGGTGTACGCGACCCAGACCGAGCAGCCGCACCCGCCGACACAGTTGCCGGTGGTACAGACGGCGCCGCCGCCGCCCTCTTCCTTGGGCATGCCGCAGTCGCTGCCGAGGCACTCCGGGTTGGTGCCGTTGTTGGTCTGGGCGAGCGCCGAACCGGCCAGCGTCAACCCGGCCACTGCGATCCACCACCCACGCGTCGAAAGGCTGCCCATGGTGCTCTCCTTGATGAGGGACTCAAGGGAGCATTGGCGCGGTGGGGGTGAAACCTTCCCGCGGGTACTTCTTCAGCCGCTCTTGCGCCAGGCGAGCAGCGAGCCGAGCTCATCGAGGGTGCGCGACTCGTGGCGGCGCTGCTCGGTGACGGCCTCGAGCCGGCGGGCGTCGGCCACCCGGCGGACCACCTCGGTCTGGCGGTGCTGATCCTGGTAGGTGGATCGGGCGCTCTCGACGGCGGTGGCGGCGCGGCTGGCGACGGCCTGCGCCGTCTTCACCTCGAACAGCGCGCGCTCCCGTGCGACCTCGACCATCGCCCACTCGGCGGCGGCGCCCGAGCCCCGGCCGTCGTGCTGGGCGCGCTGCCTGGCTGCCTGGACCCGCGCGTCCGCGGCGGCGGCGTCCTCGGTGGCCCGCACCAACCCCTGGAGGGCGCCCTTCTCCGTGTGCTCTCTCAAGCGCACCACGACGTCGAGCCGGGTCTTCACGCGGCCACCTGAGCGGCGGTCGACACCGGAGCGATCGGAGGGCAGACCGGCTCGGCATCGGCATGGAGGCGGCCGGCCCGCAGCCGGGGAATGTCCTCGGTCAACACCGACATCGCCAGCTGGCGAAAGGTGACCGCCGCCTCTTCGCGGGTGGCGTCGACGAGGAACGGGCGCCGGCGGGTCACCGAGTCGTGCAGCGCCCGGCTCGCCCGCAGGGTGCCGAGCACCGGCGCGTGGAGGCTGAGGAAGTCCTCCATCATCCGGCTGACTGCGCTGATCACCCGCGCCTCCTGGGGCGCGAAGATCTGGTTGCCGATCAGCCGGACGCCGAAGTGCTCCAGCTGCGCCTCGAACGCCCCGGCCACCGCCGGCACCGACTTGGCCAGCCGCGCCAGCCAGTGGGAGATCTTGTCGGTCTCGCGGGGGCCGATCTCCGACTCGAACTCCTCGGTGACGCCGTGGGCCTTCGCCGTTTCCCGCAGCGCCCGGTGCACCGCCCCCTTGAGAAAGGCGTAGGCGTTCTGGACCGCGGTCAGCTGGGGCGTGGCGACGACGAGCCGGATGTCCCCCGCGTCGAAGAGGTCGAGCACGTTGAAGGAGACGCCGGCGCCGACGTCGATCACCACCACCTCGGCGTCGAGCTTCTGGATCTCGTTGATCAGGCGGGTCTTCTGGCCGTGGTTCAGGTTCGCTGCGCCGACCACCGCGCCGGAGCCGGGGACCAGCGTCAGATCCTTCACCATCGTCGGCAGCCGCGCCTGTTCGAGGTGGTCGATCTGGTGGTTGAGCAGGCCTTGCAACGTCGGGCCGGGCCGATCGATGCCGAACAGGGTGTGCTGGTTCGCCGCGCCCAGGTCGCCGTCGACGATCACCACCCGCGCGCCAGCCTGGGCCATGGCGACGGCGAGGTTGGCGGCGATCACGCTCTTGCCGACGCCGCCCTTCCCTCCACCCACCGACACGATGCGCGGGGCGATTGTCTTGGCCATGGGGCGAACCGCTGCAAGATCCTGAGCAACGCCTCGCCCCGCGATTTGGGGCGCTTGCACGCTGGGCAGGTGGGGTGAATGCCTTGCGCTGGGGTCGGGATGACCCGGCGACGACGGGCCTTCCTCCCGGCCGATTCTGCCGGGTACGCCCGGCCAGTTTCCCCTTCGCCCGCCGCAAACCCGCCGCCACGCCTGGGATCGCACGCTGGCTGCGGGCTTGCTCTGTCGGTCTGTCGCAAGGAGTCCAACGATGGCAGACGGAATGTACGTAGGCATGAGTGGGGCGGTGGCGAGGGCCGAGCAGCTCGACGCGATCGCCGACAACCTCGCCAACGGCCAAACGCCGGGGTTCACCCAACAGCACGCAGGCTTCGAGGCGTTCCTTCCCGCCGGCAACAACCCGGAGAAGACCTACACCGCCGCCGTCTCTCACGGCACGGACCTCACGCCTGGGGCCCTCAGCCTCACCGGCAACCCGCTCGATCTCGCCGCGAAGGATGGCGCCTTCTTCCAGGTGCGCCAGGCCGACGGAAGCACCGCCTTCACCCGCGACGGCCGGGTCCACGTCGGCGCCGAAGGGCAGCTGCACATCGGCGAGGCCCAGCTGCTCGACCGCACCGGGGATCCGATCAGCGTCGCGCCCGGCACCCTCACCTCGATCGACGCCACTGGCGCGGTGCTCTCCAACGGCGAGCCGATCGCCCAGCTGGGCCTCTTCACCCTCTCGGGCCAGCTCGACCGGCTGGGCGGCTCGTTGCTCGCCGCGGGGCCCAACGGCGCGGCGCACCCGGTCGAGTCCGGAGTGCAGGTGGGCGCGCTCTCCCTCTCGAACGCACGGCCGCTCGACGCCGCGGTGCAGATGGTGACCGCCCAACGCCACTTCGAGACCTCGATGCAGGCGATTCAGACCTACCGGCGTCTCGATGAGCGCGCCAACGAGCTCGGCCGGATCCGCTGACCCACCCTCGCCCCAAGGAAGCCCATGTTGAGATCGCTCTACACCGCCGCGACTGGAATGGACGCCCAGCAGCTGAAGATGGACGTCATCGCCGACAACCTCGCCAACGCGAACACCACCGGCTTCAAGAGGACCCGGGCCGAGTTCGAGGATCTGCTTTCGGAGAACATGCGCGCGCCGGGCGCTCCGGATCCGCGCGGTGGGGTCGAGCCCTCGCCGCTGGAAGTCGGGCTCGGAGTGAAGACGGTCGCGACGACCCGCTCGTTCTCGCAGGGCGACATGCTCGGCACCAACAACCCGCTCGACGTTGCGATCGAAGGCAATGGGCTGTTCGAGGTACGGCGCACCAACGGCGAGCTGGCCTACACCCGCGCCGGCAACCTGCGCGTCGACGGCACCGGGCGGCTCACCACCCAGCATGGCGAGGCGATCGAGCCGGAGATCACCGTCCCGGCGGAGACGACTGCCTTGACGATTCGGCCCGACGGCACGGTGCTCGCGACCATCCCCGGCGCCAACGAGCCGACGGAGCTGGGGCAGATCGAGCTGGTGCAGTTCCCCAACCCGGGCGGCCTGCAGAACGCCGGTAAGAACCTGTTGGTCGCGACCGCGGCCTGCGGAGAAGCCATCCGCGGCAAGCCCGGCGAGCAGGGCATGGGCTCGCTCAGCCAGGGCTACCTCGAGGGCGCGAACGTCAAGGCGGTGGAGGAGATGATCGACATGATCTCCACCCAGCGCGCCTACGAGCTCAACTCGAAGGTGATCCAGACGGCGGACCAGATGCTCCAACGCCTGACCTCGCTGCGGTGATCCCATGGGCGCCCTGATCACTCCCCTGCTGGCGGTGTTGCTGAGCCAGGCGATCCCGGCGCCGGTCGAGGCCGCGGTGCGCGCCCGGGCTCCCGCATCCTCCCGCATCGAGATTCGGGGGTGGAAAGGAACTGGCTGCGAAGCGGCCCAGGCCGAGGTCCGCGGCGCCGTCACCGGCTCGGGCTGGATTCCGCTCCACCTTCTCGGGCCGGGCTGCGATCGCTGGGGCTGGGCCCAGGTGGCGGTGTTCGTCCCCGCGTTGATCGTCCAGGACG
>JAYVRT010000277.1:0-6881 GCA_043776025.1 Archangiaceae bacterium
GCGATCGAGCTCGACCCGACCGACGCCTTCCCCCGCCACGAGCTGGCGGCGCTGCAGATGGACGAGGGCGACTACCGCTCGGCGATCGGCCAGCTCAAAGAGGTGGTGCGGCTCGAGCCGGACAACTTCGAGGCGAACCTCGACCTGGGCATCTGTTACGCCCAGAAGGGCTTCTACGCCGAGGCCGAGCGGGCCTACGAGAAGGCGCGGGGCCTGAACGCCGACGATCTGCTGCTGACCTACAACATGGGGGCGCTCTACGCGCTCTGGGGCCGCCCGCGGGAAGCGCTCGATCAGCTGAAGCGGGCGGTGGTGATCGACAAGGGCAAGGTGCAGGGCTGGCTCGCCACCGACCCGATGTTCGATTCTCTGAAGGCCGACCCGGAGTTCGAGGCGCTGTTCTAGCGCGCGACCCGTGGATTTCCTTTCCCTAGGTCTGGCGCTGGTCCTGGTGCTGCTCAACGCCTTCTTCGTGGCGGTCGAGTTCTCCCTGGTCAAGGTGCGCCCGACGCAGCTCGAGGCGCTGGTGGAGCAGGGCAGGCCGGGCGCGGCGCAGGCGCTGGCGATGCGCAAGCGCCTCGATGCCTGGCTCTCGGCCTGCCAGGTGGGGATCACCCTCGCCTCGCTGGCCCTGGGGTGGATCGGAGAGCCGGCGTTCGGGCACTTCATCATGCCGGTGCTGCTGAAGATCACCCCCGACACCGACGCGGCGCGGGCGATCTCCAACACCATCGGACTGGTGCTGGCGTTCGCGACGATCACCTTTCTCCACATCGTCGTCGGCGAGCAGGTGCCGAAGACGATCGCGATCCGCAACGCCGAGCGCGCGGCGCTGGCGCTGGCCTGGCCGATGCGGGTCTTCAACTTCGTCGCCTTCCCAGTGATCTGGATCCTCAACGCCGGCACCCGGGGGGCGCTGGCGCTGCTGGGCCTCAAGCAGGGCCAGGAGGAGGCCGAGGTGCTGCACGAGGACGAGCTGCGGCTGATCTTCGCCAACTCCGCCCAGGCTGGGGCGATCGCCAGCTCGCGCGCCGAGCTGCTCGAGCGGGCGCTGTCGATGATGGAGAAGACGGCGCGCCAGGTGCTGGTGCCCCGCACCCAGATGCGCTTCCTCGATCTCGAGCAGACGCTGGAAGAGAACCTGGTGGCGGCGCGCGCCGGCGGGCACACCTGGCTGCCGGTGGTGCGCGGCGGGCTGGATCAGGTCGAGGGCCTGGTGAACGTGAAGGATCTGCTCTTCCTGCTCTCCCGCGGAGAGCTCAAGTCAATCGCCCAGGTGCAGCGGCCGGCGCTCTTCGTCCCGGAGAACGTGACGCTCGAACAGCTGCTCGCCGAGTTTCGCCGGCGCCACAAGGAGGTGGCGATCGTGGTCGACGAGCACGGCGGCACCTCGGGGATGGTGACGATCGCGGACGTCGTCGCCGAGCTGGTGGGCAACATCGGCCAGCTGGGACGCAAGGTGGAGCCGATGCACTCGCTGCCCGGCGGCCGGCTCGAGCTGCCCGGCACGGTGCAGCTGGACGATCTGGAGAACACCCTCGAGCTCGAGTTCGACATCGACAAGGCCGAGGTCAGCACCATCGCCGGGTACCTGATGGCGAAGCTCGGCCGGGTGCCGGTGGTCGGCGACGTCTGGATGCTCGAGGACTACCGGATCCAGGTCGTGCGGATGGAAGGCCCCCGGGTGATGATGGTGCGGATCGAGCCGAAGCTCTCTCCGCAGACGATCCAGCCAACGTTCACGCCGCCCAACCCCCGGCCGAGCAGCTAGCCGTTGATCTCCACGCCCGCGCGCCGCAGCACCTCGAGCGCGTTGGTGGTCTCGACCACCCCGTCGCGCAGCACGTAGTCGAAGGTCATCTCGCCGGCCTTCTCCTGGTCGCGGAAGTGGACGTTGCGGACCTTGAGCGCGGGGTCCGCGGCGAGCTCGGTGAGCGACAGGTCGTGGGTGGTGAGCGCGCCCGAGGCGCCGGTGGCGAGCAGCAGCTTCATCAGCTCACGGGAGGCGATCTGACGCTCGCGGGTGTTGGTGCCCATCAGCAGCTCGTCGAGGAGGAACAGCGTCTTTCCCCGGTGGGATCGCGCCGAGTCGAGCACCGACTTGATCCGCTGGACCTCGGCGTAGAAGTACGAGACGCCGCGCTCGAGCGAGTCCTTGACCCGCATGCTGGTGAGCACCTGAAGCACGCCCACCGACAGCTCCTGCGCGCACACCGGCATCCCCGCGAGCGCGATCACCGAGTTGAGCCCCATCGCCCGCATCAGGGTCGTCTTCCCCGACATGTTCGACCCGGTGATCACCACCGCTTCCCCGGGGCCGGAGAGCCGCACGTCATTGACCACCGGCTTGTCGAGCAGCGGGTGGCCCAGGCCCCTGGCGACGAAGTGCACCGGCGCGTCGTCGACGGTCGGCCACGCGTGGGTGGGGTTCTCGAACGCCCAGGTCGCGAGTGAGGAGAGCGCCTCGAGCTCGGCGAGCGCGTCGAACCAACCGCGCACGCCGGTGCCGAGCTCGCCGCGCCAGCGCTCGATGCGGAAGAGAAAGTGGAGATCCCACATCAACAGCACGTTGATCAGCCAGTGGATCTGCTTGGCCGATCGCAGCGAGGCAAACCCGTGGAGCCGCTCGAAGCGCTTGAGCCGCGCCGAGACCGAGGGCCCCTGGGTCGCCAGGCCAAACTTGAGCCGCTGCAGCAGCGGGTCGGTAAGCGCCTGGGCGTCGATGCCCTCGAAGGTCGCCTCGAACTGGATGAAGCCCTGCTCGCCCATCGCCAGCTGCGCGTACATCTCGGCCAGCTTCGGGGAGGTGATCACCACCACCGCGATCTGCAGGCCGAGGCCGACGTAGGGGGCCCAGTCGACCAGCAGCCGCATCTGCACCCCGACCCAGAGGCCGAAGGTAACGAACGGCAGCACGTGGGCGAGGAAGAACGCCCACTTCAGCGAGAGGATCGACGAGCCGTTCTCGACCCAGCGGATGAACTTCGAGGGGTCGGCCTTCTGCGCGACCGCCTGCCGGGTCTCGGCGACCAGGCGCTGGCGGAAGTCGACCAGCCCGGCGAGCTCTTTGAGGGCCGCCTGCCGCTGGATCACCTCGGCCGACGTCTTCGCCGGTTGGGAGAGCCACGCAGCCAGCACCCGCTCGCCGGCCTGGGTGCTCGTCTCGTCGAGGCGCTGAAACAGCGAGCCGTGCCCGAAGACGTCGAGGTCGCCGGCGTAGAGGTGCCCCTCGGTGCGGTACTTCTCTCCCTGGGACGGAAAGTCGCGCCACTTGCCCGCCAGCCGCGCCAGGCCGCGCTCGTTGAGCAGCACCAGCGTCCGGGCGGTGCGCTCCTTGCGGATCACCGCCGAGTGGCGCACGGCGAGCGCGGTGTAGACGGCGAGCACCCCCAGCGCGGCGAGGAAGCCCCAGCCGGGCAGCTTGCCGAAGACCGTGGCCAGCCCCAGCGCTCCAGCCCCGAGGAACGCCGCCAGCCGCAAGTTGGCGAGCCGGCCGCCGATCGCGTCGAGGCGCGCGAGCTCGGTTTGGGCCTCGCCGAGGCGGCGAGCGTAACTTTCGGGCGCGGTGCTCAAGGGAAGTGGGGTTTGACAACGGGCTGAACATCGAATCAATACAAAGACATCAGGCCGGCCGCGAGCTTGATTCACGCGCAGGACGTCGATCCCATGCCGGACACCTCCCTTCCCCGTCTTGCGCTGGCCGTCGCGGCCGTCTGCCTGGCGATCTCCGGCTGCCGCTGCGGCAACACGACCACCAGCACCCGCGTGGGCGAGATCTCGATCGTCTATGTCGAGGAAGGGGTCACCAAGACCAGCACGACCGTGGGCACCTACGACTTCGGTCTGGTGCCGATGGGCAAGCCGGTGACGACGAAGGTGGTGGTGAAGAACACCGGCGGCGGCGCGCTCACGCTCAAGGCGCTGGAGCAGGTGGCCGGCGACCCGACCCGGATCGCCGACGGGGGAATCGACGCGCCGATCTTCGCTGTCGACTTCGTCGAGAAGACGCTGGGCAGCGGCGAGCTGGTGGAGTTCAAGGCCGACTTCAACACCCCCACCGAGCCGGGGATGCAGGTGGCGCACAGCGCGAAGCTGGTGCTCCGCGCCGATCACACCGCCGCCGGCTTCGAGACGGCGGAGATCGACCTCAAGGGCACCGCCGTCTCCGGTGAGTGCGAGTTGCCCGCCGAGCTCGACTTCGGCGCGGTCGCCAAGGGCGACACCTTCGCCCTCTCGGTGACGCTGGAGAACGCGCGGCCGATCAACGGGCGGGCCTTCATCGGCGAGATCACCGGCAACTCCGGCGACGAGAAGTCGTTTGGCTTCTCGCTCGACTCGCCGCACGGAGAGCTGACGATCAAGCCCGGCGCCTCGCGGGTGGTGACGATCGCCTTCTCGCCCACCCTGGCGAAGGAATACCTTGCGCTGGTGACGATGCGCCGCAACGACGGGTGCCCGGACAAGGTGGTGAAGCTGGTCGGCTCAGGCGTCGACGCGGTGGTCACCTGGGCGCCGGTGCCGCTCGACTTCGGCTATGTCACCCCGGCGCTGTCCACCAGCGCCGACCTGACGTTCAGCAACCTCTCGCTGGTCGACGTCTCGCTGACCTCGCTGAGCACTCCGACCGCCGACTACAAGGTCAACACCGCCGCGCCGCTGCGGGTCCCCAGGGCGGTGCGCGCCGCCACCGGGATGCTCACCCCCGGCACCGCGAAGGTCTCGATCACCTTCAAGCCGACGCTGCTCGGGCCGCGGCCCGGCCAGCTGAAGTTCAACACCGACTTGAAGAGCCAGGCCAGCGGGGCGGCGGCGCTGTTGGGCGCGGGCGGAGGGCCGGACATCGACGTGAAGACCCCAGTGCTCAACTTTGGCCGGGTGGCGTACTTCGCCGGCGTCACCCCGGGCGCCTACGTGAACCGGAAGATGACGATCCAGAACGTCGGGACCCGCCCGACGCCGCCGGATCCGAAGGCCAACCTTCACCTCGGGCCGATGGGCGCCGGCGTGCCGTACTGGCAGGTGAGGGTGAAGGCGGGGGTCGCCAACAACACCGCCGATCTCACCGAGCTGTGCGTCGGGGAGCTCGTCAACGGCACCTGCACCAACAAGCCGTCGGCCGCCAGCTACGATCCGCTGGTCGGGATCGAGGCCTCGGCGACGAAGGGGCTGCTCGACGTCCCGGTGCGCGTCACCCCGAAGACCCTGGGGATCAAGGAGTGGGAGGTGCTGATCGCCTCCAATGACCCCGACGAGCCAACCTTCACCGTCACCGTGCACGTGGAGTCGATCGTCCTCCCTCCGTGCCAGTACGAGGTCTCGCCGCTGACCTTGAACTTCGGCCTGCTGACGCCGCCCAACTACAAGGATCTCTCGTTCACGGTTCGCAACCTGAGCCTCAACGCCGGCGACCTCTGCCTCATCTCCAGCCTCGACCTGCTGGGGGGGAGCGACCCGATCTTTTCGCTCCCCGCGGGGTCGATCGTCGACACCGAGCTGCAGCCGGGGCAGAGCCTGACGGTGCCGGTGCGCGCCTGGCCCCAGAGCCAGGTGCCGACCTCGGTGACCAACGTCTCGGGGATCGTCAACTTCCAGATCAGCAACCCCACCAAGCCGGACGGCAACGTCTCGGTGAACGCGGCGATCGGCTCGAGCTGCCTCACCGTCTCGCCGACCGATCTCAACTTCGGCACGGTACAGAAAGACTGCAACAGCGCCACCCAGACCTTCACCATCTACAACGTCTGCACCGCGCCGGTGAGCATCACCAGCTTCTCGATGGTCTCGCCGGCGGGACAGCGCGCAGGGCAGGCCAACTGCGTCGGGCCGTCGGACTGCCCGGAGTTCATTCCGGTGAGCACCGCGGGGATCGCGCCGAACTCGATGATCGCCTCGGGCGCGAACCCGGTGACGTTCTCGCTCAAGTACCACCCGATCGATCTCGGGGCGGACAGCGGCGCCTTCCTGCTCAAGGTCGTCCAGAACGGCGCGAGCGTCGACTACATCATCACCCTGCGCGGGGTCGGCGACACGATGGGGTTGAACGTCGACATCTTCAAGCAGGACAGCAAGCCGAAGGCCGACATCCTGCTGGTGATCGACAACAGCTGCTCGATGGCCGACAAGCAGCTGGCGCTGTCGACCAACTTCGCCAGCTTCATCCAGTACGCGACCACCGCCCAGGTCGACTACCAGATCGGCGTCACCTCCACCGACGACGCCGACAACGGGAAGATCCTCGGCGATCTGACGAACCCCAAGGTCCTCAAGCCGACCACGCCCGACGTCGAGAACAAGTTCAAGCAGAAGGTGAACCTGGGGATCAATGGGAGCGGGATCGAGATGACGCTGCTGCCCGCGGTGCAGGCGCTGACCGCGCCGATCATCACCAGCGACAACATCGGCCTGCTGCGGCCGGACGCGGTGCTGGCGGTGGTCGCGGTCTCCGATGCCGATGACCAATCGCCGCAGCCGGTGAGCTTCTACGTCAACCAGCTGCTGAGCATCAAAGGCGCGCAGCGCGCGAGCCAGTTCAGCTTCAACTCCGTCGGGCCGTACCTCAGCGCCGCGCCCGCCAACTGCAGCTACGACGGCGCCGGCCTCGCGCCGCGCGATCTGGCGGCGGTCGTCGCCACCGCCGGGGTCAAGGAAGAGATCTGCACCCCCGATTGGTCGAAGTCGCTGGAGAAGATCGGCCGCAACGCGTTTGGCTACCGCACCAACTTCTTCCTCACCGCCGCGCCGGATCTCACCGGGGGCAAGACGATCGTGGTGAAGAACGACGGCACCGTGATGGCCCCGGTCGACAGCCACGGCTCAGTCGAGTGGACCTATGATCCGGTGGGAAACTCTGTAAACTTCGAGCCGTTGTTCGTGCCCGAGCC
>JAYVRT010000278.1:0-2131 GCA_043776025.1 Archangiaceae bacterium
GGAGATCACCACCAGGTCCTTGCCGGCGACGCTCTTGGGCAGCGCGTGGAGGTCGGCCTCGAGGAACTGGATGTTGTTCCTTCCTTCGCGCCTGCCGCGGGCCCGGGCGGCCTCGAGCGCCACGGGGCTGCGATCGATCGCGGTCACCTTGCTCGCCCACCGGGCCAGCTCGACCGAGAGCACCCCGGTGCCGCAGCCGAAGTCGATCACCTCGAGCGGGGGGAGCAGCGAGGAGAGCGCCGCCGCCCAGAGCATCCACGACTGGCCAGGCTCGAGCAGCTTCTCGTTGAGGGTGTGGCGGTCTTCGCGGCGCTCGAGCAGGTCCGACAGGCGCGCGGAGTCGCCGTGCGCGTCTTCGGCGTCGCGGGCGAGGCGGATCAGCGGGAAGCGCGGATCGTTGGGGTCGATCGCCAGCGAGTAGTAGGTGAACCCGGCCTGCCGCTCTTCCCGGATCAGCTCCAGGCCCTTGAGCTTGGCGAGGTGATGGGAGACCGACGACTGGGCCACCCCGACCACCTGCATCACCTCGGTGACGTTGAGCTTGGTCTCGCTCAGCAGCCGCATGATCCGCAGCCGCGTCGGGTCGCCCAGGGCTCGAAACGCCTTCGACAGGTCCATATCTACTTATGTACGTATATCGATTTCGACCTCAAGACAAGCGCCTGGGCGGGCACGGCTCAGCCCGGGGCTGGCTGAGAAAGGGGCCGGAAAGGGGGCCGTCAGCCGAGGGCGGCGACGGCTTCGCGGATCCGCTTCAGCTCCTCGCCGAGGGCGCGGCAGCTCTGAAACCGCTTCGCGGAGTCCTTCTCGAGGAGCTTGAGGATAACTGCCTCGAGGGCCTTGGGGAGTTCCGGGTTCTTCTCGCGCGGCGGCACCGGGGGCTTGTTGACGTGGGCCATCAGCAGCGTCATCAGCTCGGGGGAGTTGAAGGGCGGAGCGCCGGTGAAGACGGCGTAGGCGGTGACTCCAAGGGCGTACAGGTCAGTGAGGTGCGTGACCGTGGAGAACCCGTTGATCTGCTCGGGTGACATGTACTGCGGCGTGCCGCCGATCATCCCGGCGACGGTGATCCCCTGGGCGCCCTCTTTCTTCGCGATCCCGAAGTCCATCACCTTGACCTCGCCGTTCCGGGTGACGAAGAGGTTCTCGGGCTTGATGTCGCGGTGGATCACCCCGGCGTCGTGGGCAGCCTGGAGCCCGAGGCAGGCCTGCTCGAGGTACCTCAGGCCCTCGACGATCGGCATCGGCCCGCCAAGGTCGGCCAGACGGGAAGCGAGATCCGAGCCGTCGAGCAGTTCCATCGTGAGGTAGCGCCAGCCATCGAAGGCGCCGAGGTCGAAGAGCCGGATGATGTTGGGGTGGACCAGCTGCCGCGACAGCGACAGCTCGAGCTTGAAGCGCGCCAGCTGCGACTCCGCTTCGACGGACTGCCCGAAGAGCTTGAGCGCCACCGACTCGTTCAGCTCGAGATCCTCGACCTGGTAGACCGTCGCCGACCCGCCCTGCCCCAGCAGCGCCTCGACCTTGTAGCGGCCGGCGATCAGCGCGCCCACGGACAGCGCGGCCGCGCCGTTACTCGTGGCCGCCGGCATCGACAGCGTTCCGCCCTTGAGTGGCGCAGCCCCGGCGTGCGGCATCGGGCCGGAAGTCCGGAGGGCGGCGGCAGGCGCGGCGGCCGACGGCGCAACGGCACCAGGGGCCGGCGCGAGGTCGCGAGAACCGGCGACGGCGGCCGCTTCCTCGGGGGTCAAGAGCATCTCGTTGGTGTCGAACTCGTGCTCGCGGGTGCGGGTGACGCGATCGGAGAACCGGGTGACCTCGGCCGGGCTTTCCCCGCTTCCCCACAGCTTCCACTCTTCGTTGGCCGCGCTCTGGTCTTCTCCGTAGTACAGCTTGCGGATGCCCTTGCGGATGGCGCTCTCGCTCGCGAAGACGCCCTTGACCTGGTTGACGCCGGCGGCGAAGCGGAGCTTGTCGATCAGATCCATGTCCCGCGGGTCGCGCATCGCGACGTAGAGCTGCTTGTCGATCAGCGCCACCGGCACCGCCTTCCAATGCTCGGCCTTTTCGACCGGCAGCTGGGCGGCGGCCTCGGCAGTGGCGGTGGTCAGCAGTCGGGCGCCGCTGATGT
>JAYVRT010000279.1:0-6877 GCA_043776025.1 Archangiaceae bacterium
GACTCGATCTCGCAGAGCGCCGCGTTCTCGGAAGAAGACGTGCCGCTGCTCGAGTCGATCGGCGCCCAGGCGGCGATCCTCCTCGACAACGCCGAGCTCCTCGCGAAGGTGAAGCAGGAGGTCGAGAACCGGGCGAGCCTCTCGCGCTTCCTCTCTCCCGCGGCGGTCGAAGAGGTGCTCTCGGGCCGGATGGCGCTGAAGCTCGACGGGCAGGCGGCGGTGGTGACCACGCTCTTCGCCGACATCCGTGGCTTCACCACCATGTCCTCACAGCTGCCGCCCGACGAAGTGGTGCGGATCCTCAACCGCTTCTTCGAGGACTGCGTCGACGCGGTGGAACAGAACCACGGCACGGTCGACAAGTTCATCGGCGACTGCGTGATGGCGCTCTGGGGCGCGCCGATGGCCAAGCCTGGAGACGCCCGCAACGCGCTCGCGGCGGCGCTTCAGATGGTCGAGCGCTCGCGGCGCACCCTGATCAACGGCGTCCCGCTGGAGATGGGGATCGGGATCAACACCGGCGAGGTGGTGCTCGGCGCCGTCGGCTCGAAGAAGCGCAGCGACTACACCGCGATCGGCAGCACCGTGAACCTCGCGGCCAGGCTGTGCGGCATCGCCCGCAGCGGCGAGGCCCTGATCACCAGCGAGACCCTGATGGCGGCGGGCGAGGGCGTCTTCGCCGACGCAGGAGACGCGGTGCTGCTCAAGGGCATCGACCGGCCGATCACCCCCTACACGCTGAAGTCGGTGCGCAAGGCGCCTCCGCCCTCGGCGCCGATTCGCCTCTACAACATCGCCGCGCCGGCCCGGCCGCCCGACGAGACGCTGCCCAACGCGACCCCGTCGCTTCCTTCGCGTGGAAAGCGCCGGAAGTAGCGGCTACATCCGCTCTGGCGTGTCGAGGCCGAGCAGGTGCAGGCCGTTGTGCAGCGTCACCCGTACCGTGTCGGTCAGCGCGAGCCTCGCGGCGCGCAGCGGCAGGTTGTCCTCGGTCAGCACCCGGTGCTCTCGCTGCTGGTTGCCCAGCGTGTACCAGCGGCTGAAGGCTGCGGCGAGATCGAGCAGGTAGCGGGAGACGATCGACGGCTCGTTGGCCTCAGCCGCTTCGAGGGTGACCAGCGGGAAGCGCGCGACCTCGCGGACCAGGGACTGCTCTTCGGGCAGTGCCAGCAGCGCGGCGTCGAAGGCCTTTGGGGCTCCGCCACCCTTGACGAGGATGTTGCAGGCGCGCGCGTGCGCGTACTGCAGGTACGGGCCGGTGTGGCCTTCGAACTTGAGCACCTGTTCCCAGTCGAAGTCGTAGTCGGTGACCCGGCGGTTCTTCAGGTCTCCGAAGATGATCGCCCCGACGCCAATCTGCTCCGCGAGCGCCGCCGGCTCGTTGGTCTCGATCCGTCCCTCGGCGATGTTCGCCTGCACGACCTCGGCGGCGCGCGCGTGCGCCTCGTCGAGGACCTCGGTGAGCATCTTCAGGTTGCCCTTGCGGGTGCTCATGCCCTTGACCCGGCCGAACTGCACGTGGACGCAGGTCGTCGCCCAGCTCTTGCCCATCTTCTGCAGCACCCCGAAGAACTGGCGGAAGTGCAGCGACTGGTCCGCGGCGACGACGTAGAGCGAGCGATCGAACTTGAATCGCTCCTGGCGATCGATCGCCGCGGCGAGGTCGCGCGTCGCGTAGAGCGTCGAGCCGTCGTTCTTCTTCAGCAGCACCGGCGGCTCGTTCTCGCTGTAGGGCAGGTCGACGATCAGCGCGCCGTCGGAGATCTTCGTCCCCACGGTGCGGGTGATCTCGTCGATCACCGGGTCCATCCTCCCCTGGTAGCGGCTCTCGCCCTCGTAGTGCTCGAACTCGATGCCGAGCCGGGCGTAGACCTTCTTGAAGTCTTCCACCGAGGTGTCCCGAAACTGCTTCCAGGTCGCCAGCGCGTCGGCGTCGCCGGCTTCCATCTTCCGGAAAAAGTCGCGGGCCTTCTCGTCGAACGCGGGCTCCTTCTCGGCGCGTTCGTTGGCCTTCACATAGACCTCGACGAGGTGGCCGACGTCGTTGGCGCGCGCGGGGTCGCCGTATTCCTTGAAGCCGATCGCCACCAGGCCGAACTGCTTGCCCCAGTCGCCCAGGTAGTTGATCCCCTCGACCTTCCAACCCTGCGATCGGTAGAGGTTGGCGATCGCGTGGCCGATCGCCGTCGAGCGGATGTGGTGGAAGGCGATCGGCTTGGCGATGTTCGGCGACGAGTAGTCGATCACCACCGTCTTGCCTTTGCCGCTGTCGCCTTCTCCGTAGTGCGCCCCGCCGGAGCGCGCGGTGTCGATCACCAGCTGGGTGAACGGCATCGGGAGGATCCGGGCGTTGATGTACGGCCCGGTGGCCTTCACCTCGAGCCCGGCCACGGAGATCGCCTTCGCGCCCTCGGCAGCGATCGCCGGCGGCGCCTTCTTCAGCGCCTTGGCAAGGGGGAAGGTGGCGTAGCTGAAGTCGCCGTGCTGCGGATCCGCCGGCTTCACCTGCGCTTCGACGTCGGCCACCGACTGGCCGAGGGCCTGGGAGACGGCGGCGACGAACGCGCTTCGATACTGAGTCAGGCTCATGGGGGCGCGCACACTGGATCAGCTCGTCGAACAGCGCACGCGTTTCCTCACCAATGGGCTCAGATCCCCGCGACCTTCGAGGCGGCCTGCAGCTCCCAAACGAACTTCGCCTCCTGCTGCGAGTTGGCGGGCAGGTCGAGGTCGATCCGAACGATCCCGTCCTTCGACGCCGCGCCAGGCGCCGGCTTGCACTCCTTCGCCAGCACCTGCACCTCGACCTCCTTCACCTCGCTGACCGGGATCCGTTCCTCGAGCACGACGCGGGCCGCCTCGGCGCTGGCGTTGGAGACGAACAGCTTCACCGTTTTCGTCTTCGTCACCCGCCCGGTCAGCCGCGCCTCCTCGCGCTTCTCCTCGACGTTGCGGACGACGCGCAGACCGTCCTCGCTGCCGAAGGAGAGGGCGATCACCTCGCTCTGCCCTGCGAACTTCAGCAACGCCCGTCCGACAAAACCGCTCTGGCGAAGCAGGTCCACCGGGCCGGCGAGCAGCACGCTCGGGCCGGCGTTGGGGAACTTCGCCACGAGCGAGACCAACGGCGTGAGCTCGGGAGAACAAACGCGCTCCAGGGTGGCCTTGGTGTCGAACGCCGACAGGGCCACCCGGTGGGGCTGCCCGTCGCTGGGAATGGTGGCCTTCGCGGGCGCCTTGAGCAGCCTCGCCTCGCCGCCGTCATCGAGCCCGGGGAACTCGTTCGCCGCCGCGCCACCCTCGCCGGCGGTCTGGATCACCTCTTCGCGCATCGAGACCTCGACCACCTTCTTCTCTTCGGTGCGCTTGGCGCGGGTGCGAATCCGATCGGGTGAGAGCGCCGGCGGCGTGGTGCCGAGAGTCGGGCGAGCGGTCGAGCAGGACACCTCGACGTCGTTCCACGGCTCTCCGGTGCGCTGCCAGATCACCGCCTCGGTCTCGAGCTTCACCAACTCACCTACCAGCGTGGCGCGGTAGCTCGGCCGCCAGACGGCGCACGGCACGAGGTAGCTGGCGCGGATCGCCGCCTTGCCGCCGGCGCTCTCCACCGTCAGCTCGAGCGAGCACTTGAGCGCGGACTTCCGCTCTTCGCTCACCGCCACCGAGGCGTTCGCCTCGCGCACGCGGTGCTGCAGCCAGGTCTGGTTGAGCGCCCGCGCCCGCAGCTCTTCTTCGACCTTCTCCTGCTGGGCGGCGACCTCCGTCAGCCGTCGGGCCCAGTGCTCCCCGTCGCTCTTGCCTGCGCCGCTCGCTTCCTGGATTTCGCGGTAGACCTCGTCGCGGGCCTTCACCACCAGGTCCCGGCGCACCGCGAACCGGGCGAGATCGTCGACGCAGCGCTTGAGCTCGAGTTCGAGCGCATGGGCCTTCTTCTTCAGCTCACTCGCGTCGGCCTCGAGGCCTCCGAACGGCTGCTCCCGCCACCGCCGGGTGAGCCGGGCGTCGATCAACTTCGCGCCGGTCACCTCGACCCGCAGGGAACGCTCCACCGCCACCACCGACACGTCCCGCACCTCGAGGTGGTGCGTCCCAGCAAAAAGATCCACAGCGCCGCAGCGTTCGACCTGGGCGCGGTCCTCCATGCACGTCACCTTCGCCACCGGCAGCTCGATCAAAATGGGTTCCATGGTCACACCCGCCGGTTGCCGCCGACCAACATCTTGTCGCCGGGGATCTTGATGTTGAACTGCGCCGTCACCACCGCCTTCTCTCCGGGCGGCACGCTCAGCTGCCAGCGGCGCGCGCCGTCGGTCTGCACCCCGTCCCGCACCTTCTCGTCCTTCTCCCAGGGCGGCTTGACCTGCACCTCTTCGATCTTCACGTCGGTGTCCTCGCTCACCGGAACCCGCTCGCGGATCTCGATCGCCGCGGGGTGGGGCAGCCGGTTGCTGACCTCGATCTCGATCTCGTGGGGCAGCATCGTCGAGCCGCCGAGCAGGCCGCCGGTCGTCTCCTTGAACTGGGTCTTCCGCGCCACCTTCACCGCCTCCTCGACGCCCAGGCCCAGGCGCGCTTCTTCGCCCTTCGGCGCGACGGTGGGGAACAGCGTCGTCATCAGGAACTCGTTGCCCACCGACACGTCCACCGGGCCCTGGAGCAGCGCGTGGGCCGAACGGTTGCTCACCTTGAGGACCCGGTAGACCTTGGTCTCGACAGCCGGCACGCAGGAGTAGCCGGCGCTCAATCCGACCTGCGCCACCATCACCGGAACCAACGACCACTTCCCGTTCGAAGGGACGTCGACCGGCGTTTCGCAGTCGTAGCGGTAGTCGAACGCCGCCGCCGATGCGCGAGCCGACTGCGCGTGATGTGGCAGCGCGAGGTAATCGACCTGCGAGGCAGCCTGCTGGGCCCGGGAGAGGATCACGGTGACGATCTCGACCTGCACGGAGACGCCGGAGACGAAGGCGAACTCCCACTCTGAAGCCGGATGCAGCCGCCCGCGCGCCGCCGACGGATCGTGCGCCCGGGGCATCGTCAGCCGGTCGTAGTCGAGCAACGCTCCTTCAGGAGTCAGGCCCAACTCTTCCGACACCGCGAGCGACGTCAACCCTGTGACGCCCGACGCCTCGTCCTGCTCGAGCTCGTAGCTTTCGTCGGCCCCCTCCATCGGAGCGCCGTCTTCGAGCAGATCCATCGGCGGCCCGCTGTTGGCCCGTTCCCGCGACCGGGAGTCCGCGCCGCCCAGCGCGCCGAAGACCCCGGTGGACTTCGACCGCGACATCGTCTGGGCCTGGAACATCGCCTGGGCAGGCGCCGCCATCGGCCGTGCCGGTGGGGGAGGTCCGCCCACTCCGCCGCGGCCCCCCGCGCTGGCCATCCGCATCATCTCCGGCGGCGCGGCGCCGGGGGGAGTCGGGTGGGGCTCGGGCTCAGGAGGCGCCATCTTCTTCGGCGCTGGCGGGGGAGGAGGCGGGGCCATCCCCTGGCGCGGCGGCGAGCCAGGCCCTTGCGACATCGCCTCGTCGAACCCGGCGAAGAGCTCATCGAGGCCCATCGGCGCCTCTCGCCAGCCCGAGCGGGGCGCGGGTGGCTGGCTGCGGCCGATGCGCAGCGAGCGCAGCTCGGGCAGATCGGTGCGGCGATCGAGCTGGGCGGTGAGAGCGACAGCTTCACCCCCGCCCAGTCCTCGCCGCTGTTCTGGGCGACCGAGGCGCGCATCCTCAGCGCGCCGCCGCCCATCGCCTTGTCGAGCCGCAGCTCGTAGTTCGGCACCCAGCGCGCGCCGGGCACCTGGTACTCGATCGCCAGCTCGACTTCAGCGGTGGGCTCCGCCGAGAGCGTCACCACCGCCGACCGTGAGAGGCGCGCCCGCTCGGTGCGCCGCGCGCTCGAGGCCTCCGCCAGGCGCCGCCTCCGCAGCGTCACTTCGTTCCTCGCGTCGTCGACCTGCTGTTCGAGCTCGCGCCGGCGGCTGGTGCGCGCCCCCAGCTGTTGATCGACGAAGTCCGCCAGGGCGAGCATCGCCTCGACCGGCGCCGCCCGCGGCGGCTCGCCCTTCTTCTTCACCGGAAACGCGGGGCGCAGCGCGGCGAGCTCGGCGGCCTGCTGCTTCAGCCGGCCGAGCGCGGCCTCGAGCCGGGTGAGCTCGGCCTCGGCGGCCTCGAGCGCCTTCTGCTCCACCGGCACATCGACCTCTTCGGCGAGCTGCACGTCGAAGCCGGCCCGGACGTCGAGCACCCGCAGCGCCGCGCCGCCGGAGAGCACCCGCGCCCGCAGCGAGGTCGCCCGCAGTGACATCGGCAGGCCGCCGATCCTCAGCTGCCGTCCAACCGCCGGGCCGACGGCCTTCGCCCGCCGGGTACAGACCGCGCCACTGGCGTACACCGTCACGGCTTCGAGCTGCGAAGTGAGGCTCATCGGGAGGCTCCTTGAAGCTCTGGAAGTCCTAGTTACACGCGATCGCGCAGCGCAGCGTGCGGTCCTGCTGCACCGCGCACCGGCCCGACTGGCACTCGCCGTCTTCGCCGCAGATCGCGCCGTTGGTCTTGCTCGCGGGCTGGCAGCTGAAGGTGCTGACGGTGTCGCAGTAGCCGCTGGAACAGGGCACCGTCACCTTGTGGGTGGCGTCGATCTCGAAGGCGCACCGCTCTCCGACGCTCGCCGGGCCGGTGCAGGTTCCAACGTCGCCGCTGCCGCCGGGCTTGCAGTAGACGTTGACCCCGACGCAGGCCTGCGACGAAGGGGTGCAGGCCTCGCTCGCCTTCGGAGCCGGCAGGCACTTTCGCGCGCCGGAATCGCACACCGTGCCCTGGACGCACTGATCGCCGGTGTAGAGCTGGTACGGGTTGGCGGGGCAGTTGGTGCTCGGATCGCC
>JAYVRT010000280.1:0-6867 GCA_043776025.1 Archangiaceae bacterium
AGCTTCACCCGCGAGCGGCGCTGCACCCTGAAGGATTCGTTCCGCATCGTCTGACGTGGAACTCTCCGGCCCAGCGCTCGGACTGTTGGAGCTCGAGTCGATCGCTCGGGGGATCGTCGTCGCCGACGCGTTGGTGAAGCGGGCCGCGGTGCGGCTGGCGCTCGCCGAGGCGGTGAGCCCGGGGAAGTTTCTCCTCGTCTTCACCGGCCCCGTCGCCGAGGTCGAGGAGTCCTACAAAGCGGCCGAGGCCGCTGGCGGCGCGATGATCCTCGACCGGTTGCTGCTGCCCCAGCTGGCCGCGGGCGTGGCGCGCGCGCTCGAGGGTAAGGCAGACAAGATGCTCGCCGCCGACGCGGTGGGCATCGTCGAGACCCACACCGTCGCCTCGGCGATCAAGGCGGCCGACACCGCGGCGAAGCGGGCGCAGATCCGCCTGACGCAGCTGCACCTGGCGCGGGGCATCGGCGGCAAGGGCTACTTCACCATCGCCGGCACCCAAGCCGACGTCGAGGCCGCGCTCGAAGGCGCCGCGGCGTCGATCGAGCCGGGCTTGCTGCTGACGACGGAGATCATCCAGCGGCCGCACCGCGAGCTGCGCGGGCCCATCTTCTAGAAACGCAAAACCATCACGAAGGAGCGGCACCTTGAAGCGACTCTCACTGGCAATGACGGCGGTCCTGTTGGTGGTCTGCGGCTGCAAGAAGGATCCGCCGCCCGCGCCCGGCGGAACCACACCGGCCCCGGGGACGGCAGGCACGGCGGGAACCGAGGGCACGCCGGTCGCGAAGGCTGGCCCCGCGGGCAAGGCGCCCGAGGGCTGCAACAGCGACTTCGCGCAGGAGATCGCCGCCGACTTCACGCTCACCGAGAAGTGCAGCCCCTACAAGCTGCCCGGCGAGCTCAACGTCCAATGGACGCTGACGATCGAGCCTGGGGTCGAAGTCCAGGCGGCGGACAACGCGGCGATCTCGGTCGGCTACAACAAGCGGGGGCGGATCATCGCCCGCGGCACCACCGAGAAGCCGGTGCGCTTCACCGCCCAGCGCAAGGAGCCGGGCGCCTGGAAGGGGATCGCGGTCTACGACCAGGGCGAAGGCTCGGTGCTGGAGCACGTGGTGGTCGAGCACGCGGGCATGGACGACCGCGCGGCGATCACCTCGGAGGCGCCGCTGACGCTCAAGGCCATCAAGGTGCTGGGCGCCAAGCGCAAGGCGCTGTCGGTGCGCGCGAAGAAGAAGTCGCCCGAGCTGTCGGGCCTGGACTTCAGCGGCGCTGGCGGCGGCGAAGACTTGGTGGACTGCGACGTCTCGCAGCTGCCGGCGTTCTCCGAGGTGAAGTTCCCGCCCAGGGCGTACCTCGAGTTCGCGGGCAACTCCGAGGGCGACCTGAAGATCCCCTCGCTCGGGGTGCCGCTGCGGCTGGTGGGCGACTGGGAGATCGGCGGCGAGGCCGGCAACAAGGGCGGCACGGTGACGATCGCGGCGGGCACGCGGATCGAGGTCGGAGAGAACGCGATCATCTGGGTCGGCTACAACACCGACCGCCCGGCGGCGCTCAAGGCCGTCGGCACCGCCGAGCAGCCGATCACCTTCACCCGCTTCGGCGACGACGCGAAGAGCACGCCCTGGCGGGGGATCAACTTCGGCGAGGGCGGCCGGGCGAGCGAGCTCGACTACGTCAAGCTCGAGTACGCCGGGGTGAAGGACACGCACGGGATGCTCAACTTCCACAACGCGCGCGCGCTGGGGAAGGTCACCCACTGCACCTTCAGCCACGGGCTGTTGGGCCTGTGGGTCCGCGACGGGCGCGAGGGCTTCACCGCGTTCGACGAGAACACCTTCACCGACGTCGCGCAGGGCGCGCTGCGGCTGCCGATCGCCTTCGCCAAGGGCATCGGAACGAAGAACAAGTTCCCCGCCGATTCCTACCTGTTGGTCGACGGCGAGTCGCTCAACGAGGACAGCACCCTCGCCGCGCAGACGGTGCCCTGGCGCAAGCTCGGCAGCCTCACCGTCGAGGGCTCCGAAGAGGGCAAGAGCGCGACGCTCACCCTCGACCCCGGTGCGACGCTGCAGTTCGGCGAGGGGGCAACGCTGTTCGTCGGCTACGGCCGCTCGGGCAAGTTGGTGGCGAAGGGCACGGCGGACAAGCCCGTCACCTTCAAGGCGGTCGAGGCCGGCTGGGCGGGGATCAACGCCAACGACAAGGGCACCCTGCAGCTGGAGAACGCGGTGGTCGGAGGGATTGTCGACGACAACTTCGGGATCAACACGGTCGCCGCCACCCAGGGCTCGGTGAAGAACGTCAGCTTCAAGGGCGTGAAGAAGGCGGGCCTCAAGCGCTGCACCGGCGACAAGCTCGAGGTGTCGGGCAACAAGGCCGACAAGGGCAAGCCGGAGCTCAAAGAGGACTGTTGAGACTCCGCCCGTTCGCGCTCGAACGCTTCTTCGCCCGGCACGAGTTTCGGGTCCGCTACCTCGCGTGCGCCAGCGATCCCGAGCCGGTCACGGTCGCCGAGTTGCTCCCGCTGGAGCCGGGCGCGGCGGCACGGCTGCACGCGCTCCCGCTGGGCTACGTCGACGCGGTCGGCACGCCCGAGCTCCGGGAGGCGATCCGCGCGATCTACGCGACGATCTCCGCCGACCAGGTGCTCTGCTTCGCCGGCGCGGAGGAGCCGATCTTCGCGTTCTTCAACGAGGCGCTCTCGCCGGGCGATCAGGTGATCGCCCACTGGCCCGCGTACCAGGCGCTGCACTCGGTGGCCGAGGCGGCGGGGGCGACGGTGGCGCGCTGGGAGGCGCGGGAGGCCGACGGCTGGCAGCTGGATCCCGACGAATTGCCGAAGCTCCTCACCCCCGCGACGAAGGGGCTGGTGATCAACTCGCCCCACAACCCGACCGGAGCGCTGCTCGCGCGGCCTCGGTTGGAGGCGATCGTTGCGTTCGCGCGGAAGCACGGGCTCTGGCTGTTCTCGGACGAGGTCTACCGGGGCCTCGAGCACGTCCCGGCCCAGCGCAACCCCGCCGTCGCCGATCTCTACGAGAAGGGGATCTCGCTCGGCGCGCTGGCGAAGGCCTACGGGTTGGCGGGCCTGCGCATCGGCTGGGTGGCTTGTCAGGATCGGGCACTGCTGGCGCGGCTGTCGGCGTTCAAGGACTACCTGACGATCTGCAACGCCGGGCCCAGCGAGCAGCTCGGTGCGCTGGCGCTGCGGCACGGCGACGCGCTGATCGCCCGGGCGGTGGAGATCGTCCGGGGAAACCTGGCGATCGCCAACGCCTTCGTTGGCCACCACCCCGGCACGCTGAGCTGGGTCCCGCCCACCTCGGGCACCACCGGACTGGTGCGGGTCACCGGGTCGACTGAATTTTCGGAAGGCCTGCTACGTGACACCGGAGTGTTGGTGCTCCCCGGACCCCAGCTGGACTACCACGACACCCACTTCCGCCTTGGAATGGGCCGCCGCAACTTCTCCGAGGCAATCGCGCGCGTCGAGGAATGGCTAAGGTGACCCGATGCAACGGATGATCGCAGTCTTCTGCCTGATGACCGGAGCCGCCTGGGCGTCCGACGCCGGAACCGTGACCGACGCTGGGGGGGCGAAGGTCGGCGAAAGCCAGGCGGAGTGGAAGGCGAAGCCGGTGTTCATCCTCGCCGAGAACGACAAGGTCCTCGACGCCTATGCGATCGCCAAGCCGGCCGACCGGGCCAAGATCAAAGGCCTGCTCACCAAGGCGACTGTCGGCGCGCGGCTCGCGGGAGCGATTCTCCTCGACGGCTATGAGCTCCCCTACTCCCGCCGGGTCGACGTCAGCGCCGACGTGCTGATCACCGATCCCACCGGCCGCGAGGTGGTCGACCGGGCGAGCATCAGCGGCGCGTCGACCATGGATCCCAAGACGATGTTACTGCTGCCACTCAAGCCGGTGTTCGGGCTGATGTTCGGGCTGACCGATCGCGAAGGCGAGTACACGGTGAAGATCACCGTGCGGGACAACATCCGTGGCGCGGTCACCCGGCTGGAGACGAAGTTCGTCGTCTCGCGATGACGCTGCATCAGCGGTTGGTGGGCCGCCGCTTTGGCTGCGTGCTGTCGGCGGGCTTCTTCGGCTTCTACGGCCATGCGGGGTTCGTCGAGGGGCTCCTCGGCAGCGGGCTGCAGCCTGCCGCGTGGGCCGGGACGTCGGCGGGCGGGATGGTCGGTGCGCTCGCCGCCGCGGGAGTCCCCCCGGCGCGGATCCGCGAGGCGATTCTCGGCGTCACCCGGGCTGACTTCTGGGATCCGGATCCGGTGGGGATCGCGGTCGACTTTCTGCGATCGGGCCATCGGGCCGGTGGGCTGCTCAAAGGGCGGAAGTTCCGCGGGCTGCTCGAGCGGCACCTGCCGGTGCATCGGTTCGAGCAACTGCCTGTGCCGCTGCTGGTCGCCGTCACCAACCTCACCACCCAGGCGACCGAGGTGATCACCCAGGGAGATCTGCCGTCGGCGGTGCTGGCGACCTGCGCCTACCCGGGGCTGTTCGCGCCGATCGAGCGCGACGGCGCGCTGCTGTGGGACGGAGGCATCGTCGACAAGGCCCCGGTGCTCGCGCTGGCGGACTCGGCGATCGGCCAGGGCCTCGACGCGTTGCTGGTGCACTTCCTGCCGAGCAGCGACGCGCCCAAGGGCCCGCGTGGTCCGTTCGCGTACGCGAGCGGCGTTGCCGGTGGAATGGCAGCCTCGCGCAAGGATCACTTCCGGCTGCAGCTCGAGGTGCTCAAGGGCCGCGGCGTCGAGGTCTTCGTCGTGACCTCGCGGCTGCCGCCGGTACGGCCAACGACGATGGATCGCGGGCCGGTGGCGATGGACGCGGGCCGCGAGTCGCTGCTGAGGGCGCTGGCGGAAGAGCCGGGGCAGTGGCAAGGCTCGGATTGAGCGGAGGCGGGCCGCGGGCCCACCCCTGGATCCTCCGCTTGCTCGGCGGTGTCTGACAGCCGAAGCTCGATGCGTGTCCCGGCTGCGATCCTGATGGCACCCAAGACCTTCGGCCGATACCAGCTGGAGCGCCGCCTCGCGTCGGGAGGAATGGGCGAGGTCTATCTGGCGAAGCAGACCGGACCCGACGGCTTCGAGCGGGTCTGCGTCCTGAAGTCGATGCATGCGCACCTCGCCACGAGCGAAGAGTTCGTCGAGATGTTCCTCGCCGAGGCGCGGCTGACTGCCCAGCTGAACCACGCGCACATCGCGCAGGTCTACGACTTCGGAAAGGTCGACGGCGTCTACTTCCTCGCCATCGAGTGGGTCGACGGCGTCACCGTGGCGGATCTGATCAAGTACTGCGGGAGCCGCGGCGCGCGCGCCCCGATTCCCCTGGCGGCGCGGATGATCTCGCAAGCGGCGCAGGCGCTCGATTACGTGCACCGCGCGAAGGATCCAGACGGACGGCCGCGGGGGTTGATCCACCGCGACGTCAGCCCGACCAACTTGATGCTCTCCCGCGACGGCGTGCTCAAGGTGATCGACTTCGGGATCGCCAAGGCGAAGGCCTCGGCGAAGCGCACCCAGGTCGGCGCGGTGCGAGGCAAGCTGGCGTACCTCTCGCCGGAGCAGGCCAAGGCCGAGGCGCTCGACGCGCGCGCGGACATCTATTCCCTCGGGCTGGTGCTGTACGAGCTGCTGTCGGGGCAGCGGGCGATCGTCGGCAACGCCGAGATCGAGCAGATCATGGCGGCGGTCAATCGCCAGTGGGCCCCGGTCGAGAGTCTGCGTCCCGAGCTCCCCGAAGCGCTCAGCGAGATCGTGCGCCGGGCGACCGCCGGCCGCCGGGAGGATCGCTACCCGTCGGCAGGGCACATGTCCGACGCGCTCGAGCAGGTGATCGCCGCCGAGCGGTGGGCGGTGACGCCTTCGTTGCTCGGCTCCTTCGCGGACAAGGCGGCTGGGCAGCGTGCGCCACACCCGATGGCGACCCCAGCAACCTTCGTCGGCCTCGAGGCCGCGAACATGGCGATGTCGGGCCAGACGACGCTCGCGCCGTTCAAGCCGCCGGCGATCGCCCCTTCGTCAATGACCCCGCCTCGGCCCGCCGCGGCCCCTGACGCGGCGACCGAGATGATGCCAGCGATGACGGCGCCGCCGCCCGGCTTCGTCGCCAACCCTGCGCCCGGCGAGCCGTCGCAGAGACTCGTCGAGACCCGGGTCTCGCCCCCAGCCGCCCAGGTGGCGCCGACCCAATTTGAGCGCGCCCAGCAGCCAGCGGGAACGGCGATCGTTCCCCATGTTCCCTGGGTCCCTGTGGCGCCGAAGGTGGAGCAACCCGAGGCGGTCTCCGGGCCCACCCCGGTCCCAGAGGAGGAGGAGCCGCTGGTGCCCCCGCGCTCGAAGGCACCGGTGTGGATCGCCGTCGCACTGTTGAGCGTGGGGGTCATCGCTTCCGGCGGTTACGCGCTGCTGCAGCGCTCGAAGAGCTCGACGGTCGTGGATGTCACCGCACCCGCGGTTCAGAAGCTCCCCACTGCGGCGCACCCTGTAAAACTCACGTTGTTTTCGGATCCGGCCAAGGCGGAGATCTACGAGGGTGACGCGCTGATCGGCATCACGCCGGTGACCTTCTCCCGTGAGCTCGGCGCGACCTCCGAGTTCAGGTTCGCCCTCGAGGGGTACCGGCCGCAGCTGCGAACGTTCGGGTTCAAGGCGGACCAGGAGGTCACCGTCCTGCTTCACAAGAAGCCTGAGGCCGCGGCGGCCGAGGACACCGCACCCGAAGCGAAGGTAGGGACCCTCGGCGCGACGGAAGCCGCCGCACCGACGGACAAGCCCGCCGCGAAAGAAGCCGCCGCACCGAAAGAAGCCGCCGCCGCGAAGGCAGCCGCCGCACCGAAGCAAGC
>JAYVRT010000281.1:0-2125 GCA_043776025.1 Archangiaceae bacterium
CAGGATTCTCCCCTTGAGGTCATCGCTGCCGAAATGCGTGCGTCCCGCCTGAGCGAAAGTCTCGTAGGTGCCCTGCAGAATTCCCTGGGTGCCGATGTAGATCCACGAGCCGGCGGTCATCTGGCCGTGCATCATCAGGCCCTTCGCCTCGAGCTGGCGGAAGTGGTCCCAGTTGGACCACTGGCCGACGAGGTTCGAGTTGGCGATCAGCACCCGGGGCGCGTCGGCGTGGGTGCGGAGGATGCCGACGGGCTTGCCCGACTGCACCAGCAGCGTCTCCTCGTCGCCCAGCGACTGCAGCGAGGCGACGATGCGATCGAAGCTCGGCCAGTCGCGCGCGGCCTTCCCGGTGCCGCCGTAGACGACGAGATCCTGCGGGCGCTCGGCGACGTCCGCATCGAGGTTGTTCATCAACATCCGCAGCGCGGCTTCCTGGACCCAGCCCTTGCAAGAGCGCTGGGTACCGCGGGCCGCGCGAATCGTCCGGGGGGAGCTCATCGTGGCTGGGCGGTATAGACCAAGGCCCAAAGGCTCAGGTAGAGCGGCGCGCAGATGATCCGTTACGTCGCGATTGGCGCTGTGGTCGGCTTCCTGCTGTCGGTGTTCCTGCTCTCGCGCACCGAGGCGCCGCCGATCGCCGCGGTCCCGCCGACGCCCCCGCCCCCGCCGTCGGCGGCGATGTTCCATGCTCCCGAAGGGATCCGGGGCCACTCCCAGCTGCAGATCGAAGACGCGACGCTGCGGCACGCTCCGAATCTGCTGCACCAGCTCGAAGCGCGCGGCGTCGACGCCGGGCCCTGACCCGCCACAAACTTGGGTCGCGTGGGGCGGGTGTTACGATCCCACACACTGGTGATCCGGTCGAAGACGCTGCTGGCGGTGCTGGGACTTTGTGCCAGCGATTGTGTGCACGGGGTGCTCCCCGAGGACGCGATGCGCAGCTACGCCAGGGCGCTCGAAGAGGGCCGGCTCGACGACGCCTGGGCGCTGTCCGCGGCGCTCGATCAGGCGCAGTTCGCCGAGCGCTACGCCGAGCCCGCGCGGCGGCACCAGCGGGCCGAAGAGGTGCTCAGGGCGGCCGAGGGCCAGGCGTCCACGGGGCTGGCGATCGAAGCCCGCGCCGGCGCTTACCGGGTGATCGAAGCGCCCGCGGCAGTGGCGACGAAGGACGACGCGCTCCAGGCGGCGGCGTTGGTGGAGCACTTTCTCGCGTCGGCCCAGCGCGGCGACTTCGACGCCGTCTTCGCCGATCTCGCCGCCTCCTGGCGCGCACGGTACAGCCCCCAGCGCCTGAAGGCCGACTTCGAGGCCGAGCCCGCCGCGGCGGCGCGCCTCGAGCGGATCCGCGCCGCGCTGCCGGGCAAGTGGGAGCTGACCGCGGCCGGCCCCGAGCTGCCACTGGGCGAGGGCAAGCGCCTGAAGGTGCTGCGCGAGGGTGATGGGCTCAAAGTGGCGGCCCTCGAGTGAACCCGACCCCCGAGCAACTGGAGCTGTGGGGCGCGTCGCTGCGCGAGATCGACCCCGGCTCGCTCGTGCCCGACGAGGACGGCGCCACGGTGCATTGGTACCTGGGCGACAACGGCACCGAAGTCTTCGCCTGGACCCACGCCGGCCAGGCCCCGCACCACGTGCAGCTCGTCTTCGCTCGGGTCTCGGTGGAGTGGAGCGTGGACCTGGGGTTGATCACCGGCACCTTCCAGAGCGGCAGCTCGACCAGCGGCGGACGATACGACCCCTACATGCTCTCGGTCGGCCAGCAGGTGGACGCTGAGGTCTGCCGCTACGCCCTGATGCTGCTGCAGAAGGCGACGATCGACGCCGATTCGATCGTCCCGTTGATCACCGCGCTCGAGCGGGCGGTGGCGCAGCAGGCTTGAGCCCGACGAGCTCGGCGAACTGGCCCCGCACCTCGCGCCACTCGAACGCGGCGAAGGTGATCAGCCAGACGCAGAGCATCACCGCGACCGCGTAGCCTTCGGAGAAGCCGCGGTTGAGGTGCACGTAGAGGTAGTAGACCATCAGGATGAAGTGCAGCCCGAGGAGCGCCCCCAGGCTCGGGCGTTCCTTGCGCAGGAACAGCCCGAGGGCGAGCAAGCCGAGCATGTTCCAGTAGTACATGTTCACG
>JAYVRT010000282.1:0-2125 GCA_043776025.1 Archangiaceae bacterium
CGGGAAAGGCACTGCCTTCCCCGTGCGGAAGTGAGCGAACGAGGGTTATAACTCTGGGCTGATGTTCAACATCGGTTCCGGCGAGCTCGTCCTCATCGCGGTGGTCGCGCTGCTCGTGCTTGGTCCCAAGCGCCTGCCCGAGCTCGCCCGGGGGCTGGGAAAATTCCTGCGAGAGTTCCGGCGGCAGACCGACGAGGTCCGCAACGTCGTCGAGCGCGAGTTCTACAAGATGGACAAGGAGATGGACGGCCCGCCGCCCCCTGCGAACACGCCCTGGCACCCGCCTACCCCCGAGCTCTCGGCGACCGCGGCGCCGGAGACGATCGCCACCACCACGCCGGGTGGTCCGGTGGCGGCGCCGCTGACCGACGAGGAAGACCACAAGCTGTTGGTGCCGGCGGATCCCGATCCCGTCCCGGTGGTGAACCAGCACCTGGATCCGCCGCCGGCGCACCCGGAAGCGGCGCCGCCGGTCGCGGTGGCACCGGCCCTTGCGGCGCCGGCGAGCCCTGACGCGGCGTCGGTCGAGCCGGCGAAGAAGGCGAGCTGATGGCCGCGCAGGTCGCTGCCCCCGACGAGTTCAAGATGAGCCTCGCCGAGCACCTCGGCGAGCTGCGCAAGCGGATGCTGCGGGTGACGCTCAGCGTCCTCGGGCTCGGCGGCGTCTCGATGGTGTACGCGAAGGAGATCTACGGCTTCCTGATGCGGCCGGTGCTCCAGTCGCTGCCTCCGGACGCCGCGGCGCTCGTGTACACGTCGGCGATCGAGGAGATCAACGTCTACATGAAGGTCGGCCTCTACGCCGGCGTCTTCCTCACCACCCCGGTCATCCTCTGGCAGATCTGGGGCTTCGTCGCGCCCGGGCTCTACACCGACGAGCGCAAGCTCGCCGGCCCGTTCATCGTCTTCGGGACGCTGGCGTTCCTCGCGGGGGCGTCGTTCTGCTACTTCGGGTTGCTCCCCCAGATGTTCCAGTACCTGCTGCGCGAGGAGAGCTCGATCGCGCTCGAAGATCGCCTCAACACCGGCCGCCTGCGCGCCGAGGATGCGTTCCGCTTCCTCCGGCTGGGCGAGCTCGAGCGGGCCGGGACGCTGGCGCGGGAGACCGCAGCCCAGCTCGAGGCGAGCGGGGAAGGGCAGGCGAAGGCGACGACAGGCTTCATGGGCATGGGGATCACCTTGAACCCCAAGCGCGGCGTCGAGGCGCTGGCGCGGATCGACGGGCTCGGCAGGCTGATCGACGTCACCCGCGACGGCCTCGGGGAGAGTGCGCGGCCGGCGCTGGCGATGGTGATGGAGAAGCGCCAGTCGGCCGTCGAGGCGTACTCCAAGGGCGACTGGTCGGCGGTGACGACCTTCTGCGACGAAGCGGCGGAGCTGCTGAAGCAGGCGAAGGCCGACCGCGCCGACGACTTCACCGCGCTGTGGCGGGTGACGAAGGACCTCAGCGTCGGCCGCGCCGCCTACGAGGCCGCCAACTGGACCAAGCCGATGCTGTCGATGACCGAGCAGCTCACCCTGGTGCTGGTGCTCGAGCTCGCGTTCGGCGTCATCTTCGAGCTGCCGCTGGTGATGGCGGTGCTGGGGATGGTCGGGCTGGTCAAGTCGGCCTTCCTCTTCAAGTACCAGCGCCACGCCTTCGTCGTCTGCTTGATCGCGGCGGCGGTGATCACCCCCACCGGCGACGCGGTGAACCTGGCGCTGATGGCCGGGCCGATGCTCGCTTGTTACGAGCTGGGCGTGCTGCTGGTGTGGATCGTCGAGAAGCGCCGCGCCCGCTCGACGCCGGCGACTCCCGCGACGTGAGGCGGGTGCCAGCCGCTACCAGATCGTCCGAACGCCGCTGTAGCTCTGAATGCGCTCGTCGCGGGTCACGACCGGCGCTCCGAGCACGACGGCGGTCGCGACGACCAGTTGATCGGCGGGGTCTCCGTGAAAGCCCTGACTCAGCCGGGTCGAGCGCACTGCGATCTCCGCGGTGAGCGGAACAACCTCGACTCCCTCGAGCGCGAGGGCGTCCGAGAGCCAGTCTCCGATGTCGCGGTCGAGCTCGAGCCGCTGCCGCTCGACGAGCATCGCGACCTCCCACAAACAGATGGCGGGGACTCCCCGGCGCTTCGACGCG
>JAYVRT010000283.1:0-2125 GCA_043776025.1 Archangiaceae bacterium
TGGACGCCGCAGGAGCTGTACGAGATCGCCAAGGGCAGCTCGAAGGTCGCGGCGAGCCAGGAGTGGAAGTGCACCACCGACGGCAAGCTCGACGGCTACCAGCGGCTGCTGGTCGACTGCCCCGAGGGCGCGAAGCAGATGGTGCGCACCGGCACCGCGATGGTCTACGCGGTCGAGGGCCTCAAGCCGAACCCCGAGCTGTTGGCGCTGCAGAAAGAGGCGCAGGAAAACAAGCAGGGGATGTGGGCGAAGGGCGTGGTCAAGGGAGTCATCAGCAGCCTCCACTCGATGGGCGAAGACGGCGACGCCAACAAAGAGGCGTACAACCGCGTCGTCGACACCCGCACCGGCGAGGCGTTGGTGCGCAAACACTCCCGCACCTACGAGACGTGTCAGACCGTTTGTGAAGAAACCGACGGCGACAAGTCCTGCATGGTCTACGTGCCGTTCAAGCGGCGCTACCACGGGCAGCCTGATTGCCTGCTGAAGTGAATCGCACTAACCACCGGACCTGAAATGAATCCCCAACCGCCGAATCTCCCGCCTCCTGCCGCGGTGGGCTACGTCCCTGCCCGCCCTCCGCCTCCTCCGAAGAAGCGCAGCAGTTGGGTCCTCTGGTTGGTGCTCGGCGCCCCGGTGCTCTCCTGCCTGGTGTTCGGCGGGGTGATGGCCGCGGTCGGCGGCGGCGGCTCGGTGGGCGACAACTCGGTGCTGAAGATCAACTTCGACGGCGCGATTGCGGAGCGCGCCGGCGACGACGACTTCGCCGAGCTGCTCGGCAAGTCGCCGCTGACCATCCTCGACCACCTCGACAACCTGAAGAAGGCCGCCGCCGACAAGCGGATCAAAGGGGTGGTGCTCCGGCTGGACATGCCCCAGCTGGGCTGGGCGAAGATCGAAGAGCTCCGGGACGCGCTCAACGAGTTCAAGAAGTCGGGCAAGTTCGTCATCGCCTACTCCGAGTACCTCGACGAGAAGTCGTATTCGCTCGCGCTGCCTGCCGACGAGCTGCTGATGGCGCCGGACAGCTTCTTCGAGTTCAACGGCCTGGCGACCGACGTCCTTCACTACCCGGGCTTGCTGGAGAAGCTCGGCGTCGAGGTGCAGTACTTCCGCTACGGCAAGTACAAGTCGGTGTCCGGCGAGACGCTGGGCCGCAAGGCGCTCACCGAGCCGGTGAAGGAGATGATCAACGTCACCCTCGACACCCAGCTGAAGCTCTTCATCGACGCGGTGGCCGCGGCGCGCAAGCTCACCCCGGAGCAGGTCAAGGCGTTGATCGATTCCCCCGGCCTCCACGCCGAGTGGGCGGTGGAGCAGAAGCTGCTCGACGGCACCGCCTACTGGGACGAGGTGGAGGCGAAGCTGAAGAAGCGGCTGTCGCTGGGGGAGAAGGACAAGCTCAAGTTCGTCAGCGCCAGCCGGTACCGCCAGGTGAGCCACTCCGAGGCGGGCCTCGAGGACGGCAAGCACACCCTCGCCGTCATCTACTCGCAGGGGCTGGTGGTCGCCGGAAAGGGTGGCACCGACCCGTTCAGCGGCGACGACTCGCAGGGCTCGACGCCGATCATCGAGGCGATGCGGAAGGCCGCTGCCGACGACAAGGTGAAGGCGATCATCTTCCGGGTGGACTCTCCCGGAGGAGCGGGCCTGGGCTGTGACCTGGTGCGCCGCGAGGTGGAGAAGCTCAAGGAGAAGAAGCCGATCATCGTCTCGATGGGCGACATGGCGGCCAGCGGCGGCTACTGGGTCTCGATGGACGCGACGGCGATCGTCGCCCAGCCGTCGACCTACACCGGGAGCATCGGCATCTGGAGCGTCATCCCCAACTTGAAGGGCACCTACGAGAAGCTCGGCCTCAACCAGGAGGTCTTCGTCCGCGGCGCCCACGCCGACTCGCTCAACGGCAGCCGCCCGATGACCGACGAGGAGGCGAAGACCTTCGACACCGCCCTCAAGACCTCTTACGACCGCTTCGTCGAGCTGGCCGCCCACGGCCGGAAGAAGACCCACGCCGAGCTGGAAGAGGTCGCGCAGGGCCGCACCTGGCTGGGGAAGACGGCGATCGACAAGGGGCTGGTGGACAAGCTCGGAGGCTTCGACGCGGCGATCGCGCTGGCGAAGG
>JAYVRT010000284.1:0-2122 GCA_043776025.1 Archangiaceae bacterium
CGCAGGAACGCGAGCAGTCGCTGGCGCACCTCGATGATCCCAGCATCGGGCTGTCGCTGGAGATGCTGGTGGGCGCGATGCTGCTCGACTCGACCCGCGGTGCCCCGGTCGACCTGCAGTTGATGGGCGGGCTGCGCTTCACCTGGGAGTGGAGCCGCACCCTCTTCGGCGACGAGTTCCTCCGCGAGTTCTTCTTCGCCGACGTCACCTGGAGCCGCACCCAGAACAGCTACGGCACCGTCGAGGTCAACTCCAGCAGCACCAACGACTTCTTCACGCTCGCCCCGGCGTTCTCCTACCCCTTCGGCCACAAGTCGCCGATCGCGGTCTACGCCCAGGTCGGCGTCGGGTTCGCCTTCAACTCGTCGTCGATCACCTTGAACCAGACGCAGCAGAGCATCAGCGGGGCGAAGTTCCTCTTCCAGTACGGCGGAGGCATCCGCGGCCGGCCGCTGGTCGTCGAGTTCCAGGGCGGCGCGCTGCGAATCAGCTTCCGGCTCGAGATCACCCGCTTCCGCCGCAGCTACATGGACGACACCTACCTCGGCGTCGGCGCCGGGGTGACTTTCTAAAGGGTGTCGGGCGGCTGAAGCCCCCGGGTGACAGCACGGGTAGAACGATCGGGCCCGGGCGTTGACCCCCTCGGCGGCGATCGTTAGAAGCGGTCGCAAATGAACCTCTCGCTGAAGGTCTCGCTCGCGGCGCTCGTCGCCGTTGTCCTTCTGTGCACCACCGGCTGTCCGGCCACCAAGACCTCGGCGCCCCCGCCGGTGCCGCCGGTGATCACCGGCTTCAGCGCCGACAAGACGACGATCAGCGCCGGCCAGACGGTGACGTTGAGCTTCACCACCACCGACGCCAAGGAGCTCTCGCTGATCGACTCGAACGGCGCCGAGATCCCGGTCACCGGCGCGATCGAGAAGGGCCAGGCGACGGTGACGCCGATGAAGACGTCGTTCTACGTGCTGCGCGCCTCGGGAGCCGGCGGCCGGGACAGCGCCTTCGTTCAGGTGGCAGTGAACGAGCCGCTGCGCCAGGTGTTCCTGATCGCCGTGCCCACCGAGGTCTCCTCGGGCGAGTCGGTGGAGTTGGTCTGGAGCGCGCTCGGCGGCAAGAACATCAGCGTCAAGGACACCAGCGGAGCGACGCTGTCGACCCTCGAGTCCGGCACCAAGTCCGCCACCCCCGAGCGCACCACCACCTGGACCCTGCGCGCCGACGGGCCGACCGGCACCTTGAGCGCGACCGCCCGGGTCACGGTGCGCCCGGTGATCAAGCAGTTCACCGCCACGCCCCCGGCCGCGCGCCAGGGCCAGAAGATTCACCTCGAGTGGAAGACCGCGGGCGCCGATGGGGTGGTGCTCAACGAGACCCGCTTCGGCGACCTCGTCACCACCGCCACCGACGTCGACAACGGCTCTTACGACTTCACTGTGCCGCTCTCCTTCTCGGCAGACGGCGGCAGCCTCGATGGCGGCGCCAGCGGCCCGGTGCCCGACAACCTGCCGCTGCGCTTCACCCTCACCGCGACCTCGGTTTCTCCGATGCAGTCAGCGGTGGCGATCATCGACTCGATCGTCCGCGACGGGCCGGCGATCAACACCTTCGACGCGCCGGCGGCGGTCACCGAGAACCAGCCGTTCTCGATCAGCTGGAACGTCACCGGCGTGCGCGCCCAGCTGCTGCTCGACGGGGCGCCGGTCTACTCGACCCTTCCCCCGGCCGCAGCGAGCGCGTCGCTGAAGCTGCCCGGCTTCAAGGCCGACACCCTCGTCACCCTGATCGCCTACGACTACCTCGGGCTCCAGGTGTCGCAGAGCAAGCAGGTGAAGGTGGTGAAGGCGCCGAAGGTGTTGACCTTCACCCTCGTCCCCACCGTCGCCACCGCGGGCGGAGCGGCCAGCGCCGCCTGGACCACCCAGAACGCGAGCCTGGTGGTGGTGCGGCTGAAGAACGGCCCCGCGGTCTTCACCACCTCGACCCCCGCCGCGGTCGCTTCCGGCACCGGCACCGTCAACCCCGCCCGCGACACCACCTTCGTCCTCGAGGCGTACAACGAGGCCGGAGACAAGGACACCGCCCAGAAGCAGGTCGTCGTCACCACCCCGGCGACGGCGAGCGC
>JAYVRT010000285.1:0-2118 GCA_043776025.1 Archangiaceae bacterium
GAGCTGCTCAACATCCCGCTCCAGTCGGCCGAGCACTACTACCTCATCACCGAGAAGAAGCGGACCAGGTTCTCGCAGGCGGAGCGCACCGTCGGCGCGCTGCGAATCTCGGTGCGGACTTCGCGGGCGATCTCCGGCCGAATCTCGGTGCGGACCTCGCGGGCGATCTCCGGGCGAATCTCGGTGCGGACCTCGCGGGCGATCTCCGGGCGAATCTCGGTGCGGACCTCACGGCCGATCTCGGGGCGAATCTCGGTGCGAACCTCGCGGCCGATCTCGGGGCGAATCTCGCTGCGCTTGCCGCCCGACTTCGGATTCCAATCGGACTTCGAGCCCTTGCTGGCGGGCTTGGCTGGCGTCGCGGGCTTCTTCGCAGGCGCCTTCTTCAGAGGACTGGGCGTCTTAGGCAGTTTCGGCGGGTTCTTGATGCGCATTTGGTTACAGCCCCCTGTCTACGCGGGAAGACCCCCGGACCTTGGCAAATGCGCACCGCGGGGGCAAATGCCGCGCGCGGCGCTTCAAAAGTGCCGACTCACTAACGGCGCTAGTCTTCGGAGGCGACGAGGTCGAAGTCGGGGATCTCCTTGCGCATGTACTCCCGCATCCGCACCACCAGCGCCGACTCAATCTGCCGGGCGCGCTCGCGGCTGACGCCCCACTTCGCCCCGATGTCCTGCAGCGTCATCGGCTCGTCGGCGACGAGGCGGTGCTCGAAGATGAACCGCTCCTTGTCGTTGATGGTCTTGGCGAACTCGTCGAGCTTGCTGCGGAACAGACCTCGCAGCTGCTCGTTGCCCAGTGATTCTTCGGCGCCGACCGCGTTGCTGGGCAGCAGCCGGTCGGCCCGGGTTGCCTTCGAGTCGTCGTCGGGGTTGATTGGCGCGTCGAGCGACAGCTCGTCGTGTCCGAGGCGCTGATCCATCTCCACCACGTCTTGCTCAGTGACGTTGAGCCGCTGGGCGAGCAGCTTCGGGGTCACCTCGAAGCCCTGCTTGGTGAGCCGTTCCTGCTCCTGGCGCAGCTTGAAGAAGAGCTTCCGCTGGGCCTCGGTGGTCCCAAGCTTCACCATCTTCCAGTTGTCCATGATGTAGCGAAGGATGTACGCGCGGATCCACCACGCGGCGTAGCTCGACAGCTTCACCCCGCGGGTGGGATCGAACTTCTTCACCGCCTGCATCAGCCCGATGTTCCCTTCCTGGATCAGGTCGAGCAGGGCGATCGGGTTGCGGTGGTACTCGTGGGCGAGCTTCACCACCAGGCGCAGGTTGCTCGCCACCAGCCGGTAGGCCGCCTTGACGTCGCCGGTGGCGCGGTACTTCTCCGCCAGCTCGATCTCCTCTTCCCGCGTCAGCAGCGGGTGCTTGTTGACCTCGGCCATGTACGCCTGCAGCGGATCTCGCCGGGCGATCTTTGAGTCGAGGTCGACCTCGGGCACCACCGCGAGCGCGTCGACGCCGACGTCCGCTCCCAGTTCCTGCACCTCGCCCTCCACCTCTTCGGGCTGCAGCTCGCGTTCCCGCGGCGCGGCCACGTCTTCGACGAGTTCGGCGTCGGCGGTCTCTTCCTTCTTCACGCGGCGGGTCATCGGCCGACTCTCAATAACGCAAAGGGGAGCGAAGGTGCATGGCTCGTGCTACAGCAAAGTTGCAATGAGCACACCTCAGACTCTTCCCATGCCCAGTGGCGACGCCGACCGCGACCAGGAATACCTCGCCGACGTCAGCTTCGACTCGCTCGGACTCTCCCCCGAAGTCCGCAAGGCGATCGCCGACCGCGGCTATACCCACCCCACTCCGGTGCAGGCCAAGGCCTTCGGGCCGGTGATGGCGGGCAAGGACGTGATCGTCCGCTCGAAGACCGGCACCGGCAAGACGGCGGCCTTCGGGATTCCGCTGCTCGAGCGGATCGCGATCGGCGAGAAGAAGATCAAGGCGCTGATCATGTGCCCCACCCGCGAGCTGGCGATGCAGGTGGCGGCGGAGCTCTCCGAGCTGGCGAAGTACCGCAACATCCTCGTCACCGCGATCTACGGCGGCGCGTCGATGAAGGTTCAAGAGGACGCCCTCGAGGAAGGCAGCGCGATCATCGTCGGCACCCCCGGCCGGGTCTACGACCACA
>JAYVRT010000286.1:0-6824 GCA_043776025.1 Archangiaceae bacterium
ACGTCGTGAGCGCGGGCAGGCTGATGCTCGTCAGCGCGATGTTGGTGTCGACCACCAGTGCCCCACTCGCCGTTTTCAGTACGGGCAGACTGAGGCTCGTCAACGCATTGTTGTTGGTGATGCTCAGTCCCTCGTTCAGTGTCGTCAGTGCGGGCATGCTGAGGCTCGTCAGCCCGGTCCTGCTGCTGACGGTCAGGCTTCCAACCGCGGCAAGTGCGGTCGCTGGAGGAGTCAGGACAGCAAGGCCAGGAGCATCAAAAGCGAGTTCTCCTGGGATGCTCGTGCAGCCCGCCGCCACAAAGTTCGCCCAGTCCTGGTTGTTGCGAATGGTGACGCTGCGGGGGCAGGCAGGAGCGCCACAGGCCGAGAGCGCGAACAGGCCCACCACCAGGAAGCAGACCCCGAGCAATCGACACATGGACACCCCTGAGGCGGCATCATGGCACACGTCCGGAGGACCTCTGTTGATCGGAATCTCTGGGAACCTTCGCACCGGGTGGCGCTCGTTTGCCCGGCCCCGAGCGGGCATGCTCGCGGCGCTGAGGCGTGGCGCTCGGACGGTGCGAGAGGACCGGTCGAAGAGCGCCGCAGCCGGAACTGCGGATCTCTCCGAAGGTGCAAGTCGCGCATCCCACGGGATCAGAACCGCCGCCTCGGACGGCGCAGCGCGCACCCGCGACATCGGGATCTCGCCGGAGCGGTGCGTCCATCAGCGAGCGCAACTCGCGCGAGCGAATGAAGCGGCCGAGGTCGAGGCGCACCTGGGCTGTTTAGGCGAGCACGGCGTGGCGCAGCAGAGTGTGGCCTCGACGTTCCGACCCCAAGCGACCTGAAGGAATAGACGCAGAGGGCGGTCGGTGCTCACCGAAGCAAGCGCATTAGGTCGTCGATCATCCTCATATGCGCGTTGCCGTCGGGCACGGTGTATTCGCGGATCGCCTTCTCCACTCCAGCACGAAGGCGCTGCAGGTTAGCGATCAGCGGCAGCAGCAGCGGGAGGTACTCGCGCTGATGGGCAACTCGACCGTTGAGCAACTTCACGTACCCACTCGCCATCGGTTCGGCGCCGACGAGGTCCGCGAGCTGGAGTTCCCGTCTGTCCTCGGTGGTCATGACGGATTAGCTCGTAGCAGGCGGCGCGCGGCGAGCGAAGCAGCGATCACCCGGTCATCGCGGTGGAGGAAGTAGACCGGTCCGGCAGCCCCGGCGCGGGGCTCCGCTGGCGGGTGGTCCTCGCCGCCGACGCGGGGATGAAAGTCACCTTCGGAGCCACGATCGCCTGCGCCGGTAGACGCGAAAATGAGAGTGCTCGTGACGGGGTAGAAGGTCTTCTTGCCCGCTCGCAGAGATCCGTGGCGTAGGGCTCGCCACCGCCGAGGACGCCGCCCTCGGGCGGGCGCCGGGTGAGCACCGCCGCCTCGGACGGCGCAGCAGGTTCGCGCGAGGGCCAGGCGCCGGTGGGTCCCACCGCCGCAGCGTACGTCGTCCGTACGTGAGGACGGTGGGGGGACCGAGTATGAAGTGGCTGGTCCGTCAAGGCACACCTCTCCCGTCGTCGACGACGTCGACGCGTTGAAACGGCGAAGCTGCGACTCGTCCCAGGTTCGAGCTGTCTCGTTCGAGTATTCGCGCTCGTGCTGGCGCAGTAAGGGCAATCCGTTGGTGGGCTGCAATTCGGCGACTCGGACTTCGGAGCTCATCGCTCCGAGCCTGACGGTCCCCCGCGCAGTCACCACCTCTGGACAGCCCGACCCGTTCTGAGGTCGTGCTTCGCTGCAGGTTCCGGTGCCTATTGTTGGCGCACCGGGTTGTAGGTCGTCCCGTCGCGCCACAGCGCGAAGAGGATTCCGCTCAGCTTTCTTGCCAGCGCCACGATGGCCACCTGCACCGGCTTCGTCTCCGCGAGTCTTCTCGCCCACACCACCATCGGGTCCGCGGGCCTGGTTCGGTACGCGCTCCACGCAGCCTGCACCAGCGCGGTCCGCACTCGCGCTGGCCCAGCATTCGTTACCCCCATCCGCCTGATTCTCATCCCACTCGAGCTCTCCCCTGGCGTCAGTCCCAGGTAGGCCTCCACCGCGTGCGCGCTCTTGAAGCGCGCGACGTCGTCGATCGCCGCTCGGAAGCACATCGCCGTTACCGGTCCCACTCCGGGCGCCGACATCAGCCTTTCGCAAATCTCGTCTCCCCCCACGAGCGCTGCCAGTTCCTTGTCCGCCTCGGCAAGCTGGAGGTTCAGCTCGTCGAGCGTCTTCAGCAGCCGCTCCAGATACGACGGCAGTCCCGCTGGCCCCGCCAGCGCAGCATCGCGCGCACGCCTCGGAAAGCTCGGCGTCCCCCCCGTCGGAATGCTCAGGAGCTGGGCCCGCGCCCAACCCTTCACGCTGTTCACCAACATCGTTCGCGCAGCGACCAGCGTTCCCCGGTGGGCAATCAGCTCGCGCCGACTCCTCGCGAGCGCAGACGGCACGTGAACGCTCGGGAGTCGTTCCATCCGGCAGGAGGCCATCGAAAGATTCTGGGCATCCTTCTTGTCGGTCTTCACGCCGCGCTGGCCCACTCCAAGACTTGGCGCCAGCGTCGCCGGCACGACGCTCACCTCGTGCCCCGCCAGTTTCGCCATCTCCGCCACGACGAAAGCCTCGGAGCACGTCTCGAGCACGACCCGGCTCTGCTCCAGCGTCTGAAGGAACGCCCTCAACGCCTACGTCTCCACCTTCGCCTACTTCAAAAACTCCCCGGTCGGCGAGCGAACGCAGAACTGGCTCTTCCTCGAGCCGAGGTCGATTGCTACATGGTTCATGGCTGGCTCCATCTCCTTGCGCCTCGAGCGCGTGCAGTACTGAGGCGCGCATTACTGCGACCTCGTTGGTGAGGGAGCCAGCCACTTCATCCCTTCTGCAACAAAGCCTTCGCGCGAACCCGCAAGCCGCTCGAGCCGGCACGGCGCAGCGCGACGGTGTCCCGAGAATCGTAGGTTGCTCGCCTGCTCCTTCCTTCCTCGAACTCACCGACATCCGAATCGAGGAGCCGTCGCGCGTCACTGCGAGGGCGGATCGTCAGCGTCTCTCTCGTTCCGATCCGCCCTGGCCTCCCGCTCGGCAGAGTGGGGCTCGGCTCGCTTCCGGATGACGGTATCAACCCTCCGCTCCCGCGCCAGTTCCGGGCTCCGCGCGCGCAGTTGGATAATCTTCGTGAGCGGCTCTTCTCGCTCGGCCTGCTTCGGCGCCGGGCCGATGGCCGTCGGCACCCGCTTCGCGGCCGCGGCCGGAGCCGGCGCCGCCGGCTTCACTGGGCCAACCGCCGTCGGCACCCGCGCGGGCTTTGCAGCCGCGGGCGCCGCTGCGGGCGGCACCACCCTGGCGGGCCTCGCCGCCGGAGCAGCCGGTGCCGCTGCAGCCGGCGGCGCGGCCGGAGGGGGAGTGACCGGAGGCACAGCGGCGGGTGGCGCGGCGGGCGGCGCGGCGGCGGGCGCAGCCGCCGGCTGCCCGGGCTTGCGGAGCGTCGGCTCGATGAAAGTCTTGTAGAGGTTGAGGCCAGGGGCGGCCGCCTGGTCATTCCGCTCCAGCGGGTAGTCGGCGCCGTCGAGCAGCGCCTGGGGCGGCGGCGGGTAGCAGATGGGCGTCGGGCCGTTGGTGGGCACCACTCGTCCAAACCAGCCGCTCTCGATGAAGGCGGGCCCGAGCAGCCAGCCCTGGCCGTTGGCGGGCAGCATCTTGATGGCGTTGGGGTGCAGCCGGTACGTCTCGACGCGGCGCGCGCTCGCGTCGCCCGTCAGCCCCTCGGTGAAGAGGGGCGCCGGTGCCACCCGCACCGTCCTCTCTGTCTCCTGCTTCGTGCCGAGGCCCTTCGCGATGCGCTCGCACAGCTCCGGGTTGTCCTGGGCGAGCACGTCCTTCGTCAGCGTGTTGTCCCAGACGGCCTGGGCGAACTCCTTGCTGATGCTCTCGAGGTCGGCCAGCGACTGGTGGGCGAGGGTGAATTGGATGTTGGCGTCGCGCAGCTTGTTGAGCGAGTCGATGAAGGACTTGTCGGCGAAGCTGGCGAACTCGTCCACCACCACCGAGAAGGGCCGCTGGTTGCGCTCGCGGCGGAACACCTGTCGCAGCGACGCGGCCTGCTGGATGTCCATCAGCATCGCCTTGCCCAGCGCCGCCGCCTGCAGCTTGTAGAGGTTGGTGGGCAGCTGGATGTAATAGATGAGGTCCTTCTCCAGCGCCTCCTCGAAGTTGAGGTCCGGCGCGTTGGCGCTGACGATTTCCGCGTCGAATCTGTCGAGCGCGCTCGCCAGGCCGGAGAGGGTGGCATTCACGTCCTTCAGCCGCTTCAGCTGATTCTCCAGGGCCCCGGCGGCGTCCTGGTTCAGCGAGTTGTTGCGGCAGTGGTTGAAGGCCTGTCGGTACGGCGAGTCCTCTGCCTCTTCGGCCGCGCCGCGGATGCAGACGAGCAGGTCCGCGATGCCGAAGGGCTGGCCGTCGCCGTTCCGGTCCACCATTCCATGGAGCACCTTCACCAGGCTGGTGAAGGCCGTCAGCCCCTGCGTCTTGTAGAAGGTGTCGTCGCCCACCGGCAGCACCGAGAAGACGCGCTCGGCCACCGCCGTGGGGTTGCCCCCTCGGTTCTGGCCCCTGCGCGGCTTCACCCAGACGAGGTTGTAGCGGTGGGTGAAGAGCGTGGGCTCGTCCCAGGCCGGCAGAGAGAAGACGCGCAAGTCCGCCTCCCGGCGGGCGGCGCGGGCGATGAACTTCATCGTGCGGAGGTTCTCGTCGGAACCCTTCGCGTCGATGACGACGACGCCCTTGCGGGCGAGCACGTCCTGGAACACCTGGGGCCAGAGGACCGACGTCGTCTTCCCGCTGCCGGTGCGGCCCAGCACATGGCGGTGGGCGGTGCGCTGCTTGTCGGACAGGTAGACGGGAACGAACTTCCACCCGGGCAGCACGCTGCGCCGCACCGGGGAGAGGCCGACGAAGAGGAGCCCGAGCTTATGCGCGCGGAGGAGGTAGTTCCCGAGCTCGTAGCGCTTGTACGGGAAGCCGTGCTGCTCCGGCTCGAGGCCGCTCTTCGGGCCGAGGGCGGAGACGAGGCGCCCCCACAGCTGCAGCCCCTTTCGGTAGACGAGGAGGCAGAGGACGAACCCCACGAGCCCGAGGACGGCAGACTTCCGTGGGTTGTCGTGGACGAATTCGTAGATGGGACCGACGTCCGCGTGCCGGTAGCCCATCTGGTGGAGGACGGGCACGAAGACCGGCGGGGCAACGACGGTGATGATGACGAAGAGACCGAAGGCGAGGAGGACGTGGCGCATGGTGGCCCCCCATTGCGAGGAGCGTGCGCGCGTACCTTCCTGAATTTCCACGAACCGGGGAGCGGACACCGTCCGGGTTCGTGGACTGGCCGGCCGCTTGTTGAGATTCGGACGTGCTCAGTCGCTTGCGGGGTCGGGCGATCTCATCGTCGCCCCCTCTGGGCGGTGCTCACGCACAGACGACGTGCGCTCCGCTCCGTCCTCGGCGGCTCCTTGACCTCGACCGACCTCGCGGCGCTCAGGTCTCTGCGCTGGTGGAGGTTCGGGCGGGTAGTCACGTCTTCGGTGCGCGCGGCAGTGCCCGTCGGGCTTTGGCGTGTACGATTGAATGGTGACCGGCGAGATCGACCTTCATGCTGCTGGATCGCTCTGGTTCGGCCGAGCGACCCTCGTCAAGGAGTTCACCGTTGGACCGTGGAAGGCAGTGATCCTAGCCGCAGATCCCCGCGACGCGGAGTCGGTGCTCGGCAGGCTCGCCTGCGAGGTCAGCGAGGCTGGGCGCTTCCGCGGAGTCATCTGGGTCCGGACCCGTTCGCCGCAACTGCAGGGGGGCATCCTCACGTCCCGCCACGAAATCACGGTTGAGACCCCTGAGTTTTCCGGAGGCGCTGTCGAACTGGAGGCAGCGGTCAGGCGCGAGCTGACCGCCTTGTCGACGAAGTGACGGGGCCGGTGTAATTGACCAGCTGGCCGAACCAGCTCGGCCCGTCAATTCCGCCGACGGCGCAGCAGGTCTGGCCAAGATCGAGGCGCGCGCGAGGACGGAGCGGAACCGCCGCCGTCGGGCGGTGAGCACCGCCCACAGCGCGCAACAATGAGATTGGCCAGACCCGCAAGCCGCAAGGGCGGCCGCCGGAGGGCGGCCGCCATGAAGCCGCGGTCAGGCGGCTTCGGCAACCTCCGCGGCTTCCGGGGCCAGTACCGAGAGGAGCCGCGTCGCGGCGGTCAGGATGCGCTGTCCGGTCGTGGCGAGCTGCTTCGCGGCCTCGGTGCCGTGCGCCCACTCCGCGACGTAGGGGAAGCTGCACTCGGAGGTGTCGAGACCCAGTGCGTGGCAGACGACGAAGGCCGTCGACTCGGCTTCGACTTCGCGCTCCGGCGTCGAGTGGTGGTCGCCCTTCGGGTGGAGGAGGGCGTGGGCGACTTCGTGTGCCAGGGTGCGGAAGGCGGACGCGTCTCTCTGCTCTCCGGTGACAACCACGATTTGCTGCCTGGCCGGCACGTACCAGCCGCGCGCCTTCGTAGGGTCGCCCAGCAGCCGGGGCCGGAGCTCGATGCCGGCGACCTCGGGGAGCCCCAGCGCGACCGTCTTCAGCTGCTCGACGCCGTGCGCGAAGCCCTCGGGAGTCTGCAGGTCTTTCTCGACGCGGGGGGCGGGCAGCTCCGGACCCTCCGTCTGCTCCAGGGCGAAGACGCTGAGCGGTTGAACGAAGCCGCTGACGCGGCAGTTGTGGGTTGAGGCCGAACGACCGCTGAGGAGATGCGCGCGATCAATCGTGCGCGAGCGGGAGAGTTC
>JAYVRT010000287.1:0-6818 GCA_043776025.1 Archangiaceae bacterium
CGTAGTACCCGCCGCCCCAGTCGACGAACAGCTGCTGCCGCGCCGGCTGGGCGCAGCGGAAGTCGAACTCGAGGGTGAACCACCCACCCTGGGGCAACGGGGGGATGCGCTCCGGGTGCAGCCACAGCTGGGGGTCGATGCCGGTGGAGCGGAAGCGCCCCCCGCGGATGTGCTCGACCTCCTTCATCGGCACCAGCTCAAAGGCACCGAAGCCCGAGAGGCGGTCGCGCACGAGGCGGTCGACCCGGCGAAGCGGCTCGGTCAATTTCCATCCGATCGACGAGCGGAGCGCCTCGAGCGCCTGTCTCGTCACCCCCAGCTCGGCGCCCAGGCGGCGGGCGTCGGCGCGGGCGTGCGCGAGTTCGCTGTTCGTCTCGGCGCCCACGGCGGTCGCGCTCTTGAGCGCCGCCTGAGATTTCTTCAGGGCCGCCGCGGACTCGGCGAGCGCCGCCTTCGTCGCCCGCGTCTCCCCTTGCGACTGGGCCAGCCGCAGTCCGAGGGCCTCGATCGCGGCGGCGGAGCGGCCGGCGACGGCCTGTGCCTCCGCCAACGCCACGGTGCGCTGCGCCAGCTCGGCCTGGGTCCGCGCCAGGGAAGCCGCCGCCGTGGCTGCTTCAGCCCGTGCCCGCGCGAGCGCCGACAGCGGGGCCGCCGCCCGTCCGACCTCGAGGTAGCGAATCCGCACCACCAGCGCCTCGGCGCCGGCCAGACGCTGAGGGTCGACCGCGTCGACGAAGATCTGCGGGTCGGCCGACTCGAAGTACCAGGTCCGACCCTCGATTGCGCTCGCGTTGGTGCGCAAATGCGGGAGCAGGTCCGTCTCGGCGCCCCGATTGAGCACCGCGAACTTGTCGACCGCGATCACCGCGCTCCCATTGAACGGGTCGACGCGGAGCCCGCGCAGGTTGAAGACGCCTGAGAGATCGAAGCGGATCTCGCGCGCCTCGGACGGCGGCCCGCCCGCGGCGCCCACGAGCACCCCGCGGCGGACAGAGCCCTGCTCGGTGAAGCCCTCTCCGGTGTCGAGGTAGAGCTGCACCGACGGGTCGTGATCGATCCACGAGTAGTCGGTGCGGACCTTCGCCTCCCCGGCCTTCACTCCGACAAAGTAGAGGTCCTGAGACGCCTGGTTGACGATGAACTGATGCTCCGGAAACACCGCGTCGACGGCGATCGCCGCGCGGACGTCGGCCTCGGTGAGGTTCTGGTAGTAGTCCGACCAATCGCCAAAACCCTGCAGGAGCGGAGCGTCTTTCGGGGCCGACCGCCGCGTCCCGTGCTCGGGTCGCCCGGTGGTGGCGCAGGAGAAGAGGAACAAGCCCCCGGGCTTGAGCATCCGCACGATGTTCGCCAGCGTCTTCGGGTAGTGGCGATCGTGCTCGAAGCACTCGGTCGAGATGATGGTGTCGAAGGTCTGATCCGGCAGCGCCAGCTCGTGGCCCACCGAGACGATGTCGACGTTCGGCCCCGGACCGATGTCGACCCCGAGGTAGAGGCACTCCTCGAACAGCGCCTTGTTGCTGCCGTTGACGTCGAGCGCCCCGATGTCGAGCACCAGCCTGCCGGCGAAGGAACGGGGATACCGCTCTCGCACGCGCCGACAGAACTCGCGCTGCTGGGGGTGGGCCATTCGGCGGGTCTCCTACCACAGGACCCCCGGGCGCTTGACAACCCGAACAATCCGTTCGAATTGCCGGGGGTGAAATTTCGTGCGGCCCAGCTCAGCGGCGTCGAACCCACGCAGATCGCGGGGTTCAACTGGGTCTCGACGGGAAACGATCCCGCCTTCGAGTTGATTCCGCTGAGGCGCGGCTTTCGCCCACGCCTGCCCGGTGGCTGGGTGTTGATCGACTTCGAGCTGCGGGGGGAACACAACGTCCGCTTCTTCCCCTGCCTCTACGCCGACACCGGCGGGGGCTACTCGCCCCACCACTGCATCACCCTGCCCTCTCCCACGGGCGGGCGGCTTCGCGCCGTGGTGAAGCTGCCGCCGCACATCCGCGCGCTGCGCTTCGACCCCACCGATCGCAATGGGCTCTTCCACCTCGGGAAGCTGTCGATCCAGAAGCTGACCCGACCGGGTGCGGCGCTGCGCCTGGGCCTGCCGACGCTCACCGAGGTGACGGCGGATCCCACGGGATTTCCGACCCTCGCGCTCAGGGCGCTGAAGCTCTTCAAGAGCGAAGGCGTGCAGGGGCTGAAGGCGCGGCTTCGGGCCGCGGTAGAGGCGCAGGGGGCTGCGCCTGGCGGAGGCTCGCAGCAGTACCCCGACTGGGTCGCGCGGTACGACACTCTGAACGAACATGACCGGATCGCGATCCGTGCCCGGCTTCCGGAGCTGAACCAGCCGCCGCTGATCTCGGTGGTGATGCCGGTGCACGACACGCCGGCACGGTGGCTGAAGGCGGCGATCGAGTCGGTGCGCGGCCAGCTCTATCCGCACTGGCAGTTGTGCCTGGCCGACGACGCCTCGACCGAACCCCACGTCCATCGGATCCTCGAGGAGTACCGGCAGCTGGATCCGCGGATCGAGGTGACCTTCCGCCCCGAGCGTGGAGGAGCGTGGGCGGCGTCGAACTCGGCGCTCGGCCTCGCACGCGGGCAGTTCGTCGCGCTCGCGCATTCCACGGACGAGCTGGCCGAGCACGCGCTCTACCTCGTCGCCGAGAGCATCAACGAGCAGCCCGACGTCGATCTGATCTACAGCGATGAAGACCACCTCGACGCCCAGGGCGTGCGCCAGGCCCCGCACTTCAAGCCTGAGTGGAATCCAGACCTGCTCCGCTCGCAGAACTACTTCTCCAACCTCGGAGTCTATCGCCGGTCGCTGATCGACAAGGTGGGCGGCTTCCGCGAAGGCTTCGACGGCAACGAGGACTACGACCTGTTGCTGCGCTGCGCCGCCGGCTCGATTCCCGAGCGGATTCGGCACATCCCGCACGTGCTCTACCACCAGCGGGCGCTGCCGGCCCCGGGTGCGGAAGACCGTTCGTCGCAATCGGGCGCAGCAGCGCTGATGGACCACTTCGCCCAGCGGAGGCTGTCGCTGGTCGCGCGGATCACCAACCACCCGAAGACCTATCGGATCTCCTACCCCCTTCCCCCGACGCCGCCGCTGGTCAGCATCCTGATCCCGACTCGCGACGGGTACGAGATCCTCAAGCAGTGCCTCGACAGCATCCACGCGAAGACGACCTATCCGTCGTACGAGATCATCGTCATCGACAACCAGAGCGCCGAGCCGCGGGCGGTCGAGTACCTCAAGGGGCTGGAGTCGACCCCCGGGTGCCGCGTCATCCGGTACGACCTGCCGTTCAACTTCTCCGCGATCAGCAACGTCTCGGTGGCCGAGGCGAAGGGGGAGCTGATCGCGCTGCTGAACAACGACATCGAGGTGATCACCCCCGACTGGCTCGAGGAGATGGTGTCCCACGCGCTGCGGCCGGAGATCGGAGCGGTCGGCGCCAAGCTCTACTACCCGAACGATCGCATCCAACACGCGGGCGTGATCGTCGGCCTCGGTGGCGTCGCGGCCCACAGCCACAAGCACTACCCGCGCGAGTCGACCGGCTACTTCCATCGGCCGCACGTGGTGCAGACGATCACCGCGGTGACGGCGGCCTGCCTGGTGATGAGGAAGAAGGTCTACGAAGAGGTCGGCGGGATGGATTCGAAGAACCTCTCGGTCGCCTTCAACGACGTCGACCTCTGCCTCAAGGTCCAGGCGGCTGGCTATCGCAACCTCTTCACGCCGTTCGCCGAGCTCTACCACCACGAGTCGGTGTCGCGCGGCGTCGACAACACGCCGCAGAAGCTCGCGCGGTTCAACAGCGAGATCGAATACATGAAGCGGCGCTGGACGACGACGCTCCTCGAAGATCCGTTCTACAGCCTGAACCTCTCGCAGAACTCGGAAGACTTCGCGATCGCCTGGCCGCCGCGCGTGACCCGGCCCTGGATTCGCTAGCGCTGGCGACGCGCCGAGCCCGTCAACTGGTCACCGCGAAGCCCACCGCGACCGCGATCGCGATCGCCAGGGTGATCAGCGCGATCGTCACGATCCCCGCCTCGAGCTTCTCCTTCTCAGTGAGAGTCGCGGCGTCGTCGCGAAACAGGTGGAGCACGTTGAAGAGCATGTTCTTCCCCAAGGTACTGGAGCGCTGCTTCTCGCGCCGCCCCTCGGCCTCCTCGCCCGGGGGCCTGGCGTCGACCCGCTGCTCACGCGGCACGATCGGCTGGGCGATCAGCTGAGGCTCCAGCGGCTTCCCCTGCGCCGCCGCCATCGCCGCTGCCTCCGGCCGGCCGGACCAGTCGGGCGCGTCGAACTTCAGCCCTTCGGTCATTGCCCGCACCGCCTGCGGCGTGGGAGCGGCGAGCATCCGCTTCGCGATCTCCTCGCCGCTGTTTCCGGTGGTGGTCTCGACGATCTGCGCCAGCCCGGCCTGCTTCATCGGCTCGAGCAGCTTCGCCTCGAGCTTCGACTGCTGCGCCGCCTCCAGCGGTGCCGTCTGCTTCAGCTCCGCCAGCTTCGCCGCGTAGGGCACGAGGAACTCGACCAGCCGGCTCGCCTTCTGCTCCCTCGTCAGGTTGAGCAGCCCGACCAGCTCGGGCAGATGCACCTTCAAGTCGCCGGCGAGCTTCCCCGCCAGCTTCTGGGGATCTTTCACCTGGGTCAGGTCCGAGGTCAGCTGCCCCGGCGCGCGCACCGTGTCGCGGCCGGTCAGCTGCGCCTGCGGTTGCCCCAGCTCGGCGGAGAAGCCGTCGGGTGGCGCCGCGACCGGCTCCACCGTGGCCGCCGGCTTGTTCGGCTGGAACGCGGGGGTGGTGCCGGTCGTCCCCGTCGAGGTCGGTGGCAGGCGAATCGGCACGCCCGTACTCTACCGGGGCACCACGTCGACTTCGATGGGCGGGCTCAGCTTGCCGAACCAGGTGACCTTCTCCTGGAGCATTCGCCACTGAAACGGGTAGCGACCGGGCGCCGCGGGCGGGGTGATCTCGAAGCGCAGGTCGACCTCCTCCCCGGGCAGCACGACGTTCGGCAGCGGGACCCGGTTGCGTCCCCACAGCTCGTTGTCGCGCGGCGCTTGCGAGCCGGCGAGGTATTCCTTCGCGGGATCCCAGGTGGTGCTCCCGGTGTTCCGCACCCTCATCCCCACCTCGATTGGCTGGGCGGCGACCATCGACTTCGGCACCGACACCGAGACGAAGGTCGAGCGGTCCGCGCCTTCCTGCACCGCGACCTTCGTCCAGCACACGTGCTCCTTCACCTTCCGCAGGCTGATCCACACCTGCGCCGCGCGGGCGTTGCGCAGCTCGTCGGGGTGGGTCCGCATCCCCGGCTCGCCGAGCTCCCAGCCGGGGGGCGTCTGCCCGGAGTAGCCGTTGAGGGTGGGAATGCCGCGCTCGAGCCCGGCCATCATCGCGTCGAGCTGGTACTTCCAGGCGTCGGCCGTCGGATCCACCGGGCTGAAGAGGAACGCGGCGCACTCCGGGCCAGCCGCCTCGACGATGTCCGCGATGTCCTGGCGCGCCTGGCCCTTGCTGAACGCGAGCGTCGTCTCCCCTTGCTCGAAGACCGCGCCGAGCCCAAGGAACACCGCCCACATCGCGGGCTTCGGGCCCCGCGCGCGCAGGCGATCGAGCGCCACCGCGACGAAGACGGCGACGACGATGAGGTAGACCAGCGCAATCCGCCCGACCCCTCGGATCGCCTTCGCGCCGGGGAAGTAGCTCCACACCAGCTTCCACAGCGACACCCCGTCGGGGAAGCCGCCGAAGAGGGTCACAGCGAGGATCAAGACCGCCAACGTCACCGCGAGGAACTTGAAGCCCACTTCCCGCCGGGTGATCCAGATGCCCGCGAGGCAGAGCGCGGTGGTGAGCAGCCCGTAGCCCAAGCGCAGCTCGGACTCGATCGGCATCGACTGGAAGAGCTGCCATCCGTTGGTGAAGCCGTAGACCCAGCTCCAGTTCCCCAGGTGGAACCACGCCTGCGGCGGCGGCAACATCGTCATCGCCTCGAGGAACGGCCGCCCGCCGAACTGGTCCGAGGTGCCGAGGTAGTGCTTGGCGATCGGCAGCAGCGCCGCAGCGGACGCGGAGGCGAAGAGCGCGATCGCCCGCGCGTGCGATTGGAACACGAACTTCAGCCGAACCCTCCCCTCGTAGAACGCGAGCCCCACCACCCCGGCGACGCAGAGGACGAAGAGCAGGAACCAGCCGAGGTAGATCCCCGCCGCGACCTGGCCCGCCGATGCGAGGAAGAAGATCGCCAGCCACCGCAGCCGCTGCTTCTCCGACAGCCGCGGGCCCTCGGCCGCCAGCACCCAACAGGCCTGCACCGCCCACACCGAGAAGAAGTGGGGGAACAGCTGGTAGTGCATCGTCTGGTTGATCCGCATCCCCGCGAAGGCGAACAGCACCGCGCCGACGCAGGCGGCGAACTGCTCGACCTTCACCGCCCGCTTGAGGAAGAAATACATCGCGACGTAGTTCAGAGCTCCGAGGGTGAAGACCCAGAGCTGAAACGCGGTGTCGTAGGGAAAGCCGACCAGCCGCCAGACGGCATAGAACGGCATCGCGCCGAGCATGTTCTCCGCCCAGGCCAGGTGGCCTTGCGTCGGGTAGAAGAACGGCGGGCTCCACAGGTCCAGGTGCCCCGGCCAGCGCATCATCCAGCGGTAGCCGTGCTCGAGCAGGTAGTTGCAGAAGCGGGTGTCGCCGGGGTCGAACTGGATCCACCCCAACCCGTCTTTGAGCATCGGGTGGTGCGCCATCAGCAGCCCGCCGACGCAGAAGATGACCGGAAAGAGCCAGGC
>JAYVRT010000288.1:0-6808 GCA_043776025.1 Archangiaceae bacterium
CCGCGGGCACCTCGAGCCAGGTGAAGTACGAGCCGCGGGGCCGGTGCTTGATCATCTCACCGTGGAACTACCCGGTGACCCTCACCTTCGGGCCGCTGATCTCGGCGATCGCCGCTGGCAACACGGCGATCCTCAAGCCGTCGGAGCTGACCCCGAACCTCTCCGCGCAGATGGCGAAGCTGATCAACGGGGTCTTCAGCGAGGACGAGGTCGCGCTCTTCGAGGGCGAAGCCCCGGTGGCCCAGGCGCTGCTCGAGCTCCCGTTCGATCACATCTTCTTCACCGGCAGCCCGGCGATCGGCAAGGTGGTGATGGCGGCCGCCGCGAAGCACCTCGCGAGCGTGACCCTCGAGCTCGGGGGCAAGAGCCCGATCATCGTCGACGCGAGCGCCGACCTGGATCTCGCCGCCCAGAACGTCATCTGGGCCAAGTGCACCAACGCCGGTCAGACCTGCATCGCGCCGGATCACGTCTTCGTGCATGAGTCGGTCAAAGAGCGCTTCGTCGAGAAGTGCCGCGCGATGCTCGAGTCCGCCTACGGCAAGGGCGACGAGGCGCAGCGGCACAGCCCCTTCTTCGCCCGCATCGTCAACGCCCGTCACACCGCCCGGCTCAAGGGCCTGCTCGACGACGCGACGGGCCGCGGGGCGCGTGCGCTCACCGGGGGCGTGGTCTCCGAGGTGGACTGCTACGTCGCCCCGACCCTGCTGGAGAACATTCCGCCGGACGCGAAGATCATGACCGAGGAGATCTTCGGGCCGCTGCTGCCGATCTTCGGGTTCAGCGAGCTCGGAGCGGTGATCAACAAGATCAACGCCGAGCCCAAGCCCCTCGCGCTCTACATCTACAGCCACACCGAGGAGAACATCGGCCGGGTGCTCGCCGAGACCTCGTCGGGAGGGGCCTGCGTCAACCATGCCCTCGTCCAGTTCCTCCACGCGCGGCTGCCGTTCGGCGGGGTCAACAACTCCGGCCTGGGCATGGCGCATGGCCACTTCGGCTTTCGGGCCTTCAGCCACGAGCGCGCGGTGGTGCGGACCCAGCTCGCGATGGCGCCGAACCTGTTCAAGGCGGGAGAGGTCCCAGCGCGCCTGCGCAACCTCGTGAACCGCTTGTCGAAGTGGCTGTAGTCCAGAGGAGTCCAGAGATCGGCACGCTTCGGCGGCCGCCCTGCTAGCGTAGGGGGACGCAGCCGGCTTCGGGAGCCACCATGTCTTCAGCGCGGGGATTCGTCTCGATGCTCGCGGTCGTGGCCGCCGTCGGGTCGTGGAGCTCCGCGGTCGCCGGCACCACCTGCTCCCAGACGGCGAGCTGCGGCACGGGCAAATCGATCGGCGCCTGCACCAGCTGCCCCACCGGCGGCGGCGCCTGCACCTGCTGGTACACGCGCACCGGAGCCTCGAACGTCAACTGCGCCAGTGGGTGCAGCAGCTGTGACGCCGCGGCGCAGACGGTGGCCAACTGGTGCGCCAGCGTCAGCTCCGGCGGCGGCGGAACCGGCGGGAGCACCGGCGGCAGCGGGGGCACCAGCTGCACCAACAAGTGCGGCGGCGGCTGCTGCGGCTCTTCCGAGGTCTGCTGTGGCAGCAGCTGCGAGCCGGCGGGCACGGTCTGCTGCGGCGCGGGCGCCTGCGCCTCCGGCAGCCAGTGTTGCGCCGGCAAGTGCATCCCCTCGGGGAAGGTGTGCTGTCCCAGCGGAGGCGGTTGCGACCCCGGCATGGTCTGCGCCGGCCCGACACAGTGCTGCCCGGAGGCGGCGCCGACCCTCAGCGGCAGCACCTGCTGCCCTTCGTCCAACCCCCAGTGCGACCAGTGCCCGACCGGCGGGACCCGGTGCGGTGACAACTGCTGCGGCGCGCAGACGCCCGTCTGCTGTGGCGACGGCCGCTGCGGCGCAACCCAGGCCGACTGCGACCCTCCGCCCTCCGACGTCTGCGGCGCGGGCACCGACCTGCCTTGCGGCGGGCCCTTCAAGTGTTGCGTCAGCTCGCTCGACATCTGCTGCAACGGCGTCTGCATGCCGAAGGACGGCACCTGCTGCAACGGCGTCGCCTGCACCGGCGATAAGCGCCAGTGCTGCAACGGCGTCTGCAGCCCCAACGGAGGCAACTGCTGCGGCAGCTACTTCTGCGCCCCGACCCAGACCTCGAGCACGCAGGTCTGCTGCGCGGGCGGCGGCTGTGGCTCCAACCCGAACGCCTGCCTCTCGGGGCAGAACCCCTGCGGCTTCGGCTCGACCAACTGCGGCGGCGGCCGCTGCTGCCCGGGCAACGGGGTCTGCTGTCCCAACGGCGTCTGCGCCCCGGAAGGCGCCAGCTGCACCGCCAATGGCAGCTTCTGCCCGAAGGCGAACCCGACGCTCTGCCCCGACGGCCACTGCGCTCCCGCGGGCGCGCAGTGCTGTGGCGGCGGCATCTACTGCCCCGCGGGCAAGAGCTGCTGCGCCGGGAAGACCTGCTGCAGCAACGGCTGCGCCGCGGCAGACGCGGGCTTCCCCGATGGAGGCGCCTGCGCCCCGGCCCCGAGAAACGTCCCTCCCGGCGGCGGCACGACGACCTCGACCTCCACCGGCGCGCAGAAGCCGGCCTCGGCCACCCAGGGCGCTGCCCCGGCCAAGGTGGGCGGAATTCCGTTCGGCTTCGGCTGCTCAGCGACCGACCCCGGCGCGCTGCCGCTGGGGCTGCTGCTGTGGGCAGTGCGCGGCCTTAGAAGGCGACGGTGAAGCCGCTCTGCGCGCCGATGCGCATCAACAGGTCGGTCTTGGTGATCCCCAGATAAAGGACCGGGGAGATGGCCCGCAGCGAGATGAGGATCGGCCCCACCCGCACCGAGGCGGCCACCACGTTGACCGCGAGGTCGATGTACAGCTCTGTGCGCGCCGGGACGAAGATCAGGCCGAGGTCGGCGCCGAAGTCCAGCGTGACGCGCTTGGCGATCGTCGGCCCGCCGGAGATGCGCGCGCCGGCCTCGATCCCCAGCGAGCCGCCGGGGAGCACGGCGAAGAAGGCACCGCCCTTGAAGCCGCCGTTGGTGCGGAAGATCGCCAGCTCAGGCGCCGGCCCCCACTTGTTGTCCTCGGGGAAATAGAAGGCGCGAAACCCGATTCCGGCGCGGGTCTTGTGCATCGCCGCGTCTTCGGGAGACTCGACCTGGGCCGGCTCCACCGCGGCGGCGGCGATCGGCGCGGGCGCCGCCTCCGGCGGGTGCTCGACCTTCGACCATCCGGAGCCCGGCGGAGGAGGTGGCGGCGCGTCCCTGGACACCGGCGTAGGGGCGCCGGGCGCGACCACTGGCGGCTGCGGGGGCGGAGGGCCCGCGGGAGACTCCGCGACGGCCGGCGCCGGCGTCGGAGGAGGCGCAGGCACCGGGGCCTCGACCAACGGCACGACCGGCGGAGGCTCGACCGGTGGCGCCTCGGCGGCCTGCTTCGGCTGACCCGCCAGCTCGGACTCCCACGACGCGTCGGGCATGCAGGTCTCGCCGCGGGCGACCCACCCCGCCGGGCACACCGGCACTCCGACGCAGGCCTCGCGCCCTTTCGACCACGCCTGCCCCCGCCAGCAGCAGTGCCCCCGGGTGTCCTCGGAGCTCACCTGGCCCTGGGTGCAGACCATCGGCTGGCAGGTCTCCTTCGCCGCCTCGAAGCCCTCGGGGCAGGTGGGAATCCCGACGCACGTCTGCCGGGACTTCGACCACACCTGGCGCGGCCAACAACAGTGGTTGGCGGTGTCGTCGCTGACGAGCTGACCGGCGGGGCACACCGGCGGCTTGGCGATCGCTGCGCCAGGCGCCGCGAGCAGCGCAAGGCCGACGAGTACAGCGCAGCGGGCCGTCGTCACCCGCCCACTATACGCTTCAGTTCGCGACGGTGACCTTCTTCACGCCCCGCTGCTCGAGCAGCTTCGGCAGCCGCTCTCGCTGGTCGCCCTGCAGCACCAGGGCATCGCCGTCCACCTGGCCCCCGCAGCCCAGGCCCGTCTTCAGCGCCTTGAGCCAGACCTCGCGCTCCATCACCGGCAGCTCGAGGTGGGAGACGACGGTGACCTCTTTCCCGCCGCGCCCGGTGCGCTCGAGGCGGACCACCGCCCGCGCCGGCTGCTTCTTCTGGGCCGCGGCGACCTCGGCCTCGGTCTTTCCTTTCGGCAGCTTCTCCTTCAGCCCCGCGAGCGCTTCGAAGGGGTTGTGAAACGGCTTGTCGCTCATCGCGGCGGCGGCAGCTTGGCGAAGTACTTCGTGTCGGCGTCCCCCTTCGCCATCGCCATTCCGTAGAGGAACGACGGCGTGGGCAGGGTCGAGCGGCCGTTGAGGACGACGATCGGCGTCCCCTCGGGGTTGAAGAGCATCGCGAACGCGACGTCCTCGTCGATGCGAGCCTGGGTCTCGGGAGCGGCGACGCAGGCCTGCAGCTTGTCGATCGGCAACCCCTTCGAGGCGATCTGGAGGATCTTCTCCTTCGTCAGGCCGTTCTGGTTCTCGAAGATCTCGTCGCGCAGCGTCCAGAACTGGGGCGAGCCCTCGAGGCAGACCTGGGCCTTCGCGCCGAGGCAGCGCACGCCGTCACCCGAGGTCTGGGCGACCTTCTTGTTGCACTCACCATCGAGGGGGAAATAGCGCGGCTCGATCGACAGGTTGTCGGGGGGCACCGCCTTGCGGATCCGCTCGAGGTCGAGCAGCAGCGCCCGGCAGTGGGGGCAGAGCACGTCGGTGAACTCGATGATTCGCACCGGGGCCTTCGGCGGGCCGTAGCGCTCGTGGGACTGAAACGCGCGGAGGTCGACCGTCGGGGCGGCCTTCCAGGCGCCGCGTGCGTCGGAGGTCGCCTGCGCGTCGGCCCAGGGGAGCGTGGCGAAGAACTGCTCGACGGCGATCTCCTTCGGCCCGGCGATCGCGGTGGGCACGGCCTTGGGGGTGTTGGCGCCCGGCCAGAGGAGCACCGCGAAGATCGGCGCCGCGCACACCGCGCTCCACAGCACCGCGGGCTTGATCGACGGCCCCTCGAGGAACCCGCCGGGCAACAGCAGCAGCGCCGGGAGCGCGAAGCCGACGGTGAGCGCATAGGTGCCGAGGCAGGTGAGGCAGAGCGCACCAATCTTCAGGCTCGCGACCCCGAAGGTGATGCAGCACAGCGCCCCGACCGCGCCCCACAGCTTGGCGGCGGCGACCGGCGCGCTGGCGTCGGCCTGCGCGGCGACGCGGCGAAGGATCACCACCGTCAGCGCGAACGCGGTCAACCCCCACACCAGCCCCAGGCCGGCCACCGGCATCCCCAGCAGGGAATGCACCCGCGAGGAGAACTCGGAGTTCCAGACGGTGGCGCAATTGACGGTTTCGTTGATCGCGCAGACAGCGCTGCCGCCGCCGCGCACCACCAGCAGCTCCATCCACTGGTAGACCGACAGCAGCGCCTCCGCGGCAGAGGTGACCAGCAGCAGCGTCAGGGCGTTGGGAGAAATCCGGGTGTCGGTCGTCACGGCGGCGCCGCTCATAACCCTTAAGGCCCGCGCTGTCTTCCGCCGGGCGAATGGGTAGCCGGGGGAGGCCCTCACCTCTATAAAGATGGCAGTGGGTTACCAAGCCGCCATCGAAGCCGCCGCCTGGGTTGACCGGTCGGCCCGGCAGCAGCTGAAGGTCATCGGGGGCGACCGGGTGAGCTTCGTCCAGGGGATGGTGACCAACGACGTGGTCAAGCTCGGGGTCGGGGCTTCGCTGCAGGTGACGATGCTCACCGCGAAGGGCGCGATGATCGCCGACGCGCGGGTGCTCAAGCGCGACGAGGACGTGTTGATCGACACCGAGCCCGGCGAGGGCGCGGCGGTGAAGGAGTTCCTCGAGAAGTACCTCATCTCCGAGGACGCCGAGGTGCAGCCCGCGCCAGAGCTGGCGGTGATCGGGCTCTACGGCCCGCGGCACGTCGAGCTGCTGGGAAAGCTGCCCCCGGGCGCCCAGGTGGGGATGTTGATTGGCCTGCAGGGCACCGCGGTGGACGTGCTGATTCACCGCGAGGCGCTCGAGACGGTGCGAGCGGCGCTGTCCGGGTGGCCGGTGGTGGACGCGGCGACGGCGGAGCTGCTGCGAATCGAAGCGGGCGAGCCCCGCTGGGGCGCCGAGCTGGTGGCGACCACGATTCCCCTCGAGGCCTCGCTGGACCGGGCGATCTCCTACACCAAGGGTTGCTACATCGGGCAGGAGGTGATCGCCCGCGCGACCCACCGCGGCCAGATGCAGCGCAAGCTCGGCGGGCTGCTGCTGGGCGAGCTGTCTCCCGCGCCGGGCACCGAGCTGCGCCGGGGCGAGAAGAAGGTCGGCTGGCTCACCTCGGTGGTGAAGTCGCCGCGCCGCGGGCAGCACATCGCGCTCGGCTACCTCCACCGCGACGTCCAGGCGCCGGGCACCGTGGTCGAGCTCGCCTCGGGCGGCACCGCCACGGTGACCGCGCTGCCGTTCTGAGTCGAAGCGTCAGCCGAACAACGCCGCGAGCCAGGTACCGAAGCCCGGTGAGGCGACGACCTCGCCGATCCGCGCGCGCAGCGCCTCGCGGCCGAGGGTGCGGAAGGTCGACAGCTGCCCGCTCTCTTCGAGCACCGCCCGCAGCGGCCGCGCCCCTTCACGCTTCGTCAGCCGGCTGGCGCTGAGCTTGAACGCCTCGTCGGCCTCGGGGCTGGCGACCCACCGCTGGAGCCCATCGCGCAGCACCTCGGCGCCGCCGGGGACGTCGAGGTTCATCAGCTCCCGCGCCAGCTGGGGCAGCGTCAGCTCGAGCACACCCTCGAAGAGCGCGACGCGCAGCTCGGCCGCCTCATGGGCCCGC
>JAYVRT010000289.1:0-2110 GCA_043776025.1 Archangiaceae bacterium
GACGAGCCTCAGCCTGCCCGCCCTGATGACCGTGGGCAGCGATGGATTGGACGTCAGCTTCACCGCATTGACGAGCCTCAGCCTGCCCGCGCTCACGACAGTAAAGGGGTACGTGAACGTCACCAACAACACCACGTTGACGAGCATCAGCTTGCCCGTACTGACAACGGTGGGTGGGCTGTCACTGAGCGTCTCCGGCAATGCTGCCTTGACCAGCCTCAGCATGCCCGCGCTCACGACGGTTGTAAGCCTGCGAATCTCCGGCGACGCTGCGCTGGCGAACCTCAGCCTGCCCGCGCTCGCGACGGTGGGTAGCGAGGGCCTGTGGGTCCTCAGCAATGCCGCGTTGACGAGCATCAGCCTGCCCGCGCTCACGACGTGCGCGGTACTGTTTGTCGCCGACAACACTGCGCTAACGAGTCTGAACTTGCCCGCGCTGACGTCGTTGAGCGGGAGCCTGAATGTCCACAGCAACACTGCGCTGCGCCAGTGCCTCGTGGACGCCATCAAGAACCAACTGACGCCGGTACCAAACGGCGATTGGGAAAACGGCAACAACGGGATGCCCAACACCTGCCCGTGAAGCCCCAGCCAGCCACTGGCTGCGAAGGCCCATGAGTCGACGGAAGCCACCCAAGAAGAAGTCGACCGGACGTTCCGTGCGTGGGCAGTCCCCGTCAGTGGTTCTTCGCAGGTAACCGTTCACGGGGGGGGGTGAGCGCTTGATCGCCGCGTGGGACTCGTGGCGCATGACCCCGAAAATCCCCGAGACGTTGGATGCGAAGATCGAGCAACTGGTGCGCGAGCATCTACGGGCGCAGACCCACGGCGCCCTGTTCGCTCTTGTCTCGGCGCTCGTCCTTGCGGCCTTTGAGGCGGCGGGAGCTGGGGCCCGCGGTCCGCGGTGCTCGAGTTCGCCTCACGTACGGGCAGTCCCCAGCTTCGCGTCGAGAAGCGCCTTCAAGTCACTGAGTTCCGCGGGCGCGTTTTCAATGATCCAATCCGTTAGAGCCACGGAGTGCTTCACCTTCGAGTACTCGACCGTGTCTCCGGAGACGTGCTGGAAGAGCGCGGCCAGCAACCGAGGGGCATGGGTGTCGACCAATGGAGTCTGCGCGTTTGCCGGTGGGCAGAACTTTGGGGTGGCCCAGTTCGCATTGAGCCATCCATCGACGACTGTCGGGTTCACGGGCGGATTCGACTGGAGGGCGTTGGTCAACACGGTTGCAATCGCCGCCGGATTCAGGAGGTAGTTCTCGAACGTCCGCCGCGCGAGGAATGAAACCGCGCCGTCGCTGGTGCGTTCAAGATCCTGACGCTCGGTCGCAGACCGGAGTTCACGATCGAAGACGTACCCAAGGGCTGGGGGAAGGAGGGCGCCAGCGGTGCTGAGGCGCTTGTAGATCTCAATCACCAACTTCGCGTTGTCGGCGTCGAAGTCGCCTGTGTGGACAACGCCGAGAATGGCGGTCCGAGCGAGTGACCTACTAACACTACTGCGTCAGGTCTCGGTGAGCTGGCCCCGGCTTGGTGGACACCCTCGAAGTGAGGGAGAAGACCATGATGGAGAAACGAAAGAGGCGAACCTTCACCCCGGAGTTCAGGGCGGAGGCGGTCGAACTGGCCAACAGGAGAGGGAAGGGGATCGGCGAGCTGGCGGCGGAGCTCGGGCTGAGCGAGTCGTGCCTACGAAAGTGGGTGGGCCAGGCCGAGATCGACGCCGGCCAGGGGAAGTCTGGAGCCCTGACGACGGCAGAGCGCGAGGAGATCTCGCGACTGCGTCGAGAGGTGAGGACGCTGCGGATGGAGCGTGACCTGTTAAAAAAATGGGCCGGCGCCTTCTTCGCGAAGGAGAGCGCGTGAAGTTCGCGTTCATCCGCGAGGAGAAGGCCTTCCCGGTCGCGTTCATGTGCCGCCAGCTCGAGGTCTCCAAGAGCGGCTTCTACGCTTGGAGCCATCGCCCGAAGTCGGCGCTCGCCCGCGATGATCGTCGCCTGAAGGTGAGCATCCGGGCGTTCTGGAAGCAAAGTCGCCGCACCTACGGCTGTCATCGGCTCCACGAGGATCTGACCGCAGACGGCGAGAAGGTCAGCCGCAAGCGGGTCCTGAG
>JAYVRT010000290.1:0-2109 GCA_043776025.1 Archangiaceae bacterium
TTCGACGTCAACCTCAAGGCCCACGAGCTCGAAGGCACGCTGCGGATCGACGGCAATCCGATCCCCGATCGCCGGATGGGGGACGACTACCAGCTCGAGTTCACCAGCTCTGGCGAGACGGACCCGACGGTGCGCACCCACCACGACGGCGCGGTGGCGGACTTCCACAGCCTGGTGCCAGAAGGAAAGTACGCGGTGAACCTGCGTCTCGAGTCAGCGCCCGATCGCCACCTGCCCTCGATGGTCTACAACAAGCAGGTCGCCCAATCGATGGACCTCTCGGCGGGGAACCAGCGCCTCGACGTCGCGCTCCACACCCACGTCGTCGAGGGCGGGATCTTGATCGACGGCCAGCCGGTGCACCCCGCGGCCGCCTACAACTACACGATGTACTGGTACGCGTTCTCGGGGGCCGTCGACCCGTGGAGCCTGTCGTATTACGAGATCCCGCTCGACACCTCGACGTTCTCGCTCAACGTCTTCCCCGGCAACTATTACGTGATGCTGTACGTCGACAGCAACTTCGCGCCCAACCTCGTCGAGGGTTGGTACACGGTGAACAAGTACTTCGAGGTGCAGCAGAACACGGTGATGCCGATCTCGATCGACACCTCGGTCTATTCGGGGATCCTCACCGTCGACGGCGTGCCGCCGCCCGCCGGAAGGGTCGCCGGCGAGATGACCTTCCGCAGCCGCGAGGGCGGCTTCTACCGGAAGAAGATCACCTGCGGCGAAGACGGCAGCTTCCAGGTGCGCGTGCCCAAGGGCGGCTACGAGGTCAACTTCTACATCGACCGGAAGACCTTCCCCGAGTACGCGACCGGACGGCAGCGGATGATCTCCCGGCTCGAGCTCGGCTCGGACCAGGTGTTGAACCTCAACTACGAGACGGTGCTGGTGACGGGCCCGATGCGCGTCGGCGGCGAGGTGGTGCCGGACAGCAGCGCGCTCGAGGAGACCGGGTTGCTCCTCACCCGCCGCCAGGACGGCCGCGAGTTCGAGTGGGGCTTCAACGGCGGCCTGAAGAACTACCGCCTGAGGATTCCTGACGGCGACTACGCGCTGAAGTACCGGATCGAGAAGGACGTCTGGCCCGACGTCGCCTGGGGCACCGCGCCGCTGGGGATCTCCATCCCCGCGCATGGCCCCGCCGCCCCCGCCTCTGCGCGGTAGAGTCGCAGGCCAGTTCAGTGGCCGCCGTCGAGCTCACCGGGTTGACCAAGCACTTCGGCGCCACCTGCGTCGTCGAGGATCTGTCGCTTCGCGTCGAGGCCTCAGAGGTGGTTGGACTGCTCGGCCCCAACGGCGCGGGGAAGACGACCACCTTGCGGATGCTCGCCGGGTTGATCACCCCCACCCGGGGCAGCGTGAAGCTGTGCGGCATCGACCCGGCGATCGACCCCCTCGGAGCCCGGCGCTGTCTGGGGTTCCTCACCGCCAGCACCGCGCTCTACGACCGGCTGACGGTGCGCGAGATCCTCGTCACCTTCGGGCAGCTGCAGGGCCTGGACGCCAGGGCGCTCGAGGAGCGGATCTCCACGCTCGCCGGCCACCTCGAGCTCGGCGCGTTCCTCTACCGCCGCTGCGGCGAGCTGTCCTCGGGCCAGAAGCAGCGGGCGTCGATCGCCCGGGCGGTGATCCACGACCCGGCGATCTACGTCCTCGATGAGCCCACCGCGGCGCTCGACCCGCTCGCCTCGAGCGCGATCCTCGAGCTGGTTCGCGGGGCGCGGGAACGGAAGAAGGCGGTGCTCTTCTCCACCCACCGGATGGAGGAGGCGGAGTTTCTGTGCGACCGGCTCTCGTTCCTCAGGCAGGGCAGGGTGGTGGCGGAGGGCACCGCCGCCCAGCTGCGCCAGGCCAGCGGGCAGGCCACGCTGACTGGAGCGTTTCTGCACTTCGCCCGCCCGGGCCCCGCCCCGGTTTGACCCGGGGGCGGCAACGAGGAAAGTATCGCGCTGCCCGTGCGTGGAGTGGGAGCCAAGGACATGACCGCCAGCTCCCAGACCTTCGACGTGCCCTACCCAGAGCTCCAGCGGCTCAGCTTCGAAGAGGCGTGGGAGGCGCACCGCGCCCGCGTCTTTCACTGGGCGCTGCGCTTCGGGGCCG
>JAYVRT010000291.1:0-6773 GCA_043776025.1 Archangiaceae bacterium
GACTCTGGTTCATGGCGGCTCCGCTTCTAGGAAACCCGAGTCTCTTCGACTCGGGGGAGCCGCCTCTTCAAATCTCAACTATCGATGGGACATCCCCCGAATGCTGGGCACCGGGCAGGCGGCGAGCCTCGCGAGCCGCGCGCCGGTGACGGGTTCGCAGCGAACTAACCGGGGCTTGCGCCGCTTGGCGTCTCGGACCAGCCGAGCTTCTTGAGCTCGTCAATGCAGTGCTCTTCGAGCCGGAGAACCGAGGCATCAGCGAGCTCGCGCGCTCGCACACCGTCCCTTCCAGCCAGCGCTTCCGCGATCGCCCAATAGTCCTCGATGGGAATCAGCGGTCTTGAGCCCTCGGCGAGGACATCGCCGACGACGAACTCCCTCATCGAGTTCACAACCGCGGTGTGGGTGACACAACCGGACGCGGCCGCGAGGACGCGCCAGATCTGTAGCTCACACTCGCCTATCAACGATCGATCAAGCTTGAGATCGACCCGGTCGGTCAGAATTCGAATGAGGTGCCGCAACCACTCGAGCTGCTCATCGTTTCGGTGCTGGGCACCCCGGTCGACGATCTCGTCGAGGATGAAGCGAAGAAACCCGCAAGTCTGCGCCAGGAGTGTCCATCGTCTCGCGGGTTCGTCGTCTGCTTCACTGATGATGTCGATCAGCAGCCTCAAATCCATCGACGCCTGTAGGTCGACTACCCTCAAACCCACGCCAGGCTCCCCCATCAAGAGGCCCCGGGCAATCAACCGTGCGGTCGCGGCCCGCACTGGCAGGTATCCAACGCCAAACACCTCGCACAGCCGCTCCAACGCGGGCAGCAGGTCACCTGTTCGATAGCGGCCCGCCAGGATGCCATGCAGCAGATCCCGCTCGACCTGATCCACTGCGTAGTCCGGTCCAAAACCCCTCTTTGTGCTCATGCCGCCCCCTTGTGCGTTGTTGCTTTGGTGATCGACTTCATCAACGTTGAATCAGGCACCTCCAGCTTCTCCACTCCCCGCTCCGTCGACATTCGCTTCCCCCAGTTGCGCCGGTCGATGACCCGGCAGTTGATCGCGAACTGCATGTCCTCGTCGGTGATGCGCTCGTGGCCCTCGAGGTCGGCGCGGGTCAGGGCCAGCTTGCGGATCTTGTCGTGGGCCCGCGCCGACAGCCCGAACACCACCACCGCGCGCTCGAGCTGGGCCTGCGCTGACGCGCTCATCGCGCAGTGAACCAACTGCTGACCCAGCGTCATCTGCGCGTTGCAGCGAACGGCGGGGTTGGCCCGGTACCGGTGCCGCTGACGGTCCCGCGCCGCTTCGACACGGTCGCGGTACCAGGACGAGGGTCGCTCGAGCCCATCGGCGGCGCAGAGCGCCTTGACCTCGACTGGCCTTGTCTCGATCGTGATGTCGATGCGATCGAGCAGCGGCCCGCTGATGCGCGCCCGGTACTCGTGGACACGCGTCGGATGACACCCGCACTCACGGCCGGGAACATTGAAGAACCCGCACGCGCACGGGTTCATCGCCGCCATCAGCATCAGCTGGCACGGGTACTCGACATTGAGGTTCGCCCGCGCGAGCCGCACCACGCCCTCCTCCAGGGGCTGCCGCAGCACCTCGAGCACGTTCTTACGAAACTCGGGAAGCTCGTCGAGGAACAGCACCCCGTGGTGCGCCATCGACAGCTCGCCCGGACGCGACAGCGGCCCTCCCCCGACCAGGCCCGCGTCGGAGATGGTGTGGTGCGGCGAACGAAACGGGCGCTCCGCCACCAGCTGCCCTTCTCGCAACAACCCGAGCACCGAGTAGATCTTCGTCACCTCGAGCGCCTCCTGGAACTCGAGGCGCGGGAGGATCGTGGGCAGCCGCCGCGCGAGCATCGTCTTCCCCGAACCCGGTGGGCCGCACAGCAGGATGTTGTGACCTCCGGCGGCGGCGAGCTCGACCGCGTCCTTCACCTCGCTCTGGCCCCGGACCTCTTTCATGTCGATGCTCTGCCCGTCAGTCGTCAAGCCAGCCACCTCCGCCCGCGCGGAGTACGGAGCGATCGGCTTCTCGCCGGTCAGATGCATCACCGCCTGCTGGACGTCGGCGACCGGGATCACCTCAATCCGGTCGACCAGAGCCGCCTCGGCGGCGTTCGCTACCGGCACCATCACTCCGCGAAACCCCTTGTCACGGGCGGCGAGCGCCAGCGGCAGCACTCCGCGAATGGGCCTCACGCCTCCGTCGAGCGAGAGCTCGCCCCCAAAGAGGTACTGCTCGAGCGGCTCGAGGGGCAGCAGCTGGGCCGCGGCGAGGATCCCCAGCGCCAACGGCAGCTCGAAGACCGCTCCGTCCTTGCGGATGTCGGCGGGCGCGAGGTTCACTGTCACCCGCTTCTGCGGCAGGGTGAAGCCGAGGTTGCGCAGCGCGCTCGCCACCCGCACTTTGCTCTCGGTGGCCGCTCCCTCGGCGAGCCCGACCACGTTGGTGAACGGCATCCCCAGGGACATGTCGACCTCGACCTCCACCACCACCGCCTGCACGCCGATCAGCGCGCCCGACTTCACCCTCGCGAGCATCTGTTCCCCCGTCTGTTGGCCAGCTGCCGTCCCTTGAGCAACGTCCGTGCCTCGCCCCCCGCGAAGCCCCCTTTTCAGAGGGGATTCTTGAAGGGTGAGAGCGCCCGGGCCATCTGAGATTCGGGACACCTGGAGTCCACGTGTTCCACTTTTTCGACGGACTTGAGCGCGCGACCTACGGTGGCCGACGATGAGCTCCCCTCGCCCGAAGAAGCCGGTGACGGTGCGCCGCGCGAACCACCCGCGCGATCGTCGCCGAAGATTCCTCTTCGGGCTCTTCCGGTTCGGGCTCTACGGGTTCGTCGGGATCTCCGCCGAGGTCGGCTTCTACAATCTGGTCAAGCTGGGCCGGCGGATTCCGGTCCTCGAGCACCTCTTCGCCTTCAGCTGGCGGGTTGACCCGCGGCTGCACCTCGACGCGGTGTGGGACGCGCCCCTGATCGCGCTCTACGGCCAGTGCAGCCTCTGGATGTCGTTGGTCTACGCCGTGGCCTCGATGGTCTTCGTCGAGCGGATCTACCGCCGCGCGCTGCGGCTGCCAGTGGTGGTTCGCGCGCTGTTGTACGGGGCGGCGATCCTCCTGTGGGAAGCGCTCAGCGGCTGGCTGCTCTACTGGGGCACCGGGTACAAGATCTGGTTCTACGACGACCCGCTCAACCTGGTGGGGATGACCTCGCTGGGGATCGCGCCCATCTGGTGCGTCACTGGCCTCTTGGTCGAGGCGATCTACCGGGAGCTGATGGACCCTGCGCTGGCCGAGTTGCTCGAAGCCGGCGTCGAGGCGTCGCCCCAGGCGACCCGGTAGGTGCAGGCGTGGCCATCGTGGGAGAGGACCTCGACCTTCAGCCGATCTGCTCCGGCGGCGCGAATCGCGGCGTGAACGATGCCCGCGGTGAAGGTCGGAAACGGCCCGACCTCGTTCATCCACAGTTCGACGTCAGTTGGGGATCGCTCGACCAGCCGAGACTCGGTGTAGTTGTTGCCCGATCGGAAGTTATGGGTCGCACGCAACAGCGTCCGCCGCGGGCCGAGGACGCGGATCATCCCCAGCACCGCGCGCCCGAGGAAGGTCTCCTTGTAGCCGTCGATCATCAGCTCGCCGAGCTGGAACTGGGCCAGGTCCACCGCCGAGCCAGGGAAGACCTCCTCACCGGCGATGCCAAGGCAGACCATCCAGGTGTCGAAGGAGTAAGCGGGGAGCAGCCGACGATCGAGATTCAGGCCGGCCGCCCGCAGGCGTTCCCGGCACCGGGCCGGCATCTTGCCGTGCAGCCCGCGGACGAACAGACCTTCGATCGTCTGCTCGAACACGACCCACTCGGCCGTTCCCGTCATCTTCAGCGGCGTCAGGGTGCAGGCGGCGCGGGAGGCGAGTCGGGCGCGGGCGGCGCGCCTGGCGCATCGGGCGCCACCGGCAACGGGTCGAGCTTCTCGGTCATCATCCCCAGCGTCTCGGCGCCGGCCTGGCGGGCCCCGTCGAGCGCCCAGACCAGCCGGCCGTAGTTGGTGCGGTCGTCGGCCATGAAGAAGACGAGCCGGTCTCCCTTGGCCTTGGCGGCGACCATTCGCCGGAGCTTCTCGACGTAGTCCGGCGCGGCGATGTCGTCGGCGTTGATCTTCAGCGCCCCATCGGCAGCGAGCGAGACCACCAGCTGATCCGGGGGGACCTCGGTGGTCTCCTGGATGTCGTCCGCGTCGGGCACGCGCACCTCGATGTCTTTCTCGAGCAGCGGGGTGACGACCATGAAGATAATCAGCAGCACGAGCACCACGTCGACCAGGGGCGTGACGTTGATCTCGGAGTTCATCGACGCCGAGACCTTCACCGAGAACTTCCGCATCCGCTTGCGGGCCATTACTGCTTGATCTCCTCGACGCCGAGCGCGATCCCCTTCGCGCCCGCCTTGCGCGCCAGGTGCATCACCTTGCGCACGTCCTCGAAGGCGAGCGAGTTGTCGCCCTTGAGCAGAATCTTCCGGCCCGGCTTGGCGACCAGCTTCGCGTGGAGCTGTTTCTGAAAGTCCTCGTCGTTGTAGAGATCGGTCTCGATGTAGATCCGCTTCTCGGTGGTGACGGAGAGGATGATCGGGTCGGCTTCCTTCTTCTCCTTGTCGGTCTTGGTCGCCTTGGGCAGCTGCACGTCCTTGCCGCGCTGGAGCATCGGGGTGATGACCATGAAGATGATCAGCAGCACCAGCACCACGTCGACGAGCGGCGTGACGTTGATCTCTGCCTTGACGGTCCCTCGGGACCCACCACCGCCCATCGCCATGGTGTCGTGTCAGCCCTGCGACGAGTAGTGCTTCGCGACCGCGTCGAGGAACTCGTTCGAGGACTCGGAGATGTCCACGGTGCGATCGTCGACCCAGCCCTGGAGGAAGTTGAACGCCATCACCGCGGGGATCGCGACGAGCAGACCGAAGGCGGTGGTGATCAACGCTTCGGCGATGCCGGCGGAGACGGTGCCAAGGCCGCCGGACCCGGTGGCCGCCATCGACTGGAAGGAGTTGACGATGCCCATCACGGTGCCGAGCAGGCCGATGAACGGAGCGGTCGAGCCGACGGTGGCGAGCAGCCCGAGCCCGCGCTTGAGGCTCTGGACCTCGCGCTGCGCCTGGCGCTCGAGGGCGCGGGCCACGGACTCGACGGCCGCGTCGTGGTTCTTCGGAGCGAGCCGGAACGCCGTCAGCCCGGCGGTGATCACCCGGCCGAGGTGGCCGATGTCGGCGCCCAGCTTCGCGGCGGCGGCGCCAGCGATGTCTCCGCCAGCGAGGAGCTTGCCCATCTTCTCGGCGAACGCCCGAGACTGGCTGCGGCTGCGGTTGAAGACGACGAGCCGCTCGAACATCACCAGCAGCGATGCCACCGACATGAACGCCATGACGACGACGATCGTCTTGGCGAACAGGCCCATGCTCGACCACAAATGGGAGAAGGAGAAGTCCATGGCTGCGACTTGTTAGCTCCCCCCACGCCGCAGTGCCACTTTGATCAGCGCGGGATGATGAGGCGCACCGGGATGACGTAGTCCACCGCGACCACCCGCCCCTGGTACGTCACCGGCTGGAACTTCCACTTCGAGAGCGCCTCGAGCACCGCCTTGTCCATGTGGGGCAGCGGCTTGATTACCCTGCAGTTCTTCAGTTCACCCTCGATGGTGATGGTGCACTTGACCAGCATCAGGCCTTCGATTCGGGCCTCGAGCGCTTCGCGGGTGTACTGCGGCGGACGGTTGCCAGGGTCGCCGACCGGACGGCTCATGCCTTCGCCGAAGGCGAGCACATCGCCGCCGCCGCCAAGGGTGCCGCCCAGCTGGCCACCGACGACCCCGCCGACGACGCCGCCGACGACGCCGCCCTCGACGCCGCCTTCCTGGCCGCCGGGCTCTTCTTCGGCCGGCTCCTCTTTCTGCGGCTCGGCCTCCTTCGGCTTCTCCTGGGGAATCTCCTTCGGCTGGACGATCTGGTCCGGCTTCTTGATGACCTTCTTCTCGTGGTGCTCGGTCTTCGGGTGGCTCGCGGGCGGGGGTGGCGGCGGGGGAGGAGGCGGCGCGGGCGCGGCGGCGAAGAACTTCACCTCGGCGTCCTCCTTCTTCTCTTCCGGGGGCCGGGTGGTGAAATAGAAGACCACGCCCAGCAGCACCGCGTGCACCACCACTGAGCTCAGGGCGCCAAGACCGAAGCGGCTCTTGGGGACATTTCCACCGGTAAGAACGGAGTCGAACATTGCAGGGAGCGGACCTTACCCAAAACACCGGAAGAATAGCTGTTTGACCGTTGACATGGGGGCGGACGCGAGTAGGTTCCGCGCGTTTTTTGAAGGTGTCAGTTCGTCATCAAAAATATTTCGCTGGAGGGGATTCTCCGTGCGCACCACTACTCTGCTTCGTGCCGGTTCTTTGCTGGCCTCGCTCCTTGCCGCTGCCGCATTCGCGCAGGGTTCCGCCGTCCTTACCGGCACCGTAACGGATGCCGCCACCGGCAAGCCGGTTCCCGATGTCGTGGTGACCGCGACCTCTCCCGGCCTTCAGGGCGAAGAGATCGTCGTCACCGACGCGACCGGCCTCTACCGCATTCCCCAGCTGCCTCCGGGCACCTTCAGCATCCGACTGGAGAAGGAGTCCTTCCGGCCCTACTCGCGGCAGGACATCCAGCTGCGCGGAGACCGCACGGTACGGCTCAACATTCAGCTGCAGCCCGAGGCCCTGAAGGCGGAG
>JAYVRT010000292.1:0-6768 GCA_043776025.1 Archangiaceae bacterium
CCCAGCGCGTAGGGCTGACCGCAGACGAGGGCGTAGTCGAAGATGTGCGCGTCCGGCGCGGGCTTCGAGAGCGCGACGACGCTGTCGAGTGAATAGACGGTGCCGTCATCGAACCCGACCCGGCCCGCGCGTCCATCGGTCCAGACCTTGATCGGCACCAGCCCCAGCGGCAGCTGGATCCGCGTCGAGTTCCAGGAGACGTCGGACTCGGCGCGCACCCGCAACGCGCCTCCGCGGGTGAGGACAAACGCCTCGAGCAGCGGGCCCGTCGTTGCGGGCGCGATGCCCGCGATCGAGAGGATCGCGCTTCCGGGCAGCGGAACCAGCTTCGACAGCAGCGCTGCGGCGCGCCCTTCGTCCGACACATCGGAGGCGTAGAGCACGTCGCCCCCGCCGACGAGGATCTCGTCGCCCTGCCCGCGGCGCGACGCCAGCGCCGCGGTGGTGGGCCCCGGGAGTGTCCCCGCGCTCGCCGGAACGACGACGCGAAAGCCGGCGGCGCTCGGGTTCGCCAGCGACACCACCGCGCCGCTGCGCAGCACCACCCACTCCACCCGGCCGTCGACCGAAGCGATCGGGGCGTTCGCGTCGTCGGGGTTGGAGACGGCGAGGATGCCGACGTCTGGCACCGGCCAGCCCAGGACCCCTTCGGAGAAGACCAGCGGCAACGCGGCGCCGTGCCGGACGAGCCCGAGCGGAATCCGATCGAACGTCAGCGGAGTGGCGGTGGCGGTCGACTCGCCCTGCCAGATCTGCCCGGCGGTGCCGGCAAAACCGACGGCGCCCGCGGTCGGAGGGGCGATCTTCACCGGCTCGCGAAACAGGCTGCTCGAGGTGGCGACGTCGGTGACCTTGCAGTTGCCGCCGAACGCGCTGCCGCCCTTGCTCACCAACACGCTGCGCTCGCGGCCCCCGGCGTCGGCCTCGTCACGGCACCGGACGTCGATTGAAGGCGTGCCCCCGTCGCCGTCGCCGAGAATGGTGAAGTTGGCGATCTGCCCGCCCTGGCAAGGGGCACAGGGCCCCAGCGCGAGCAGCCCGGACACAGGGAGATCAGGGTCTCTCGGTTCGCACCGGGCGTCGATGACGGTGGTGCAGCCGAAGACAGTCCCCGGGTCCGGCCCGAGCTGGCGCGACCACTCGGCGACGTCGAAGAGCGTGACCTCCTCGGGAGACCCCGCCGGCGCCTTCAGCCGTGAGCGGACGGCGAGGTAGCGATAAGACTGGGCGTTGACGCCCAGGACGTCGCGGGTCGTCGGCCGGCCGCAGTCGGCGTTGTCGAAGCCGGGGACCAGCAGCGGGAAAGGTGGATAGTCGATGGTGCTGCTGATGTAGTCGTTGAAGAGGTTGGTGACCCACAGCCCCCGCTCGTCGGCGGTGATGACGCAGATGTCGAGCTCCTTGATCGTCGAGATCCCGATCGAGGTGGCATCGATGATCCGGTTGTTGGGAAAGCCGGGTGCCGAAGGGAAGGGAGTGATCACCAGGCCCGACGAGACCGCGCCGAACGTCGTGAGCAACGATGGAGAATCGTGCGGACGCCCGTCGAACATCAACAGCGCGGGGAGATCGCCCGTTCCCACCGACCCGACCTTGAGCCGGCTCGCGTGAAAGCTCACCGGATCTCCATCTTGATCGACGAGGCGACGGAAGCCGTCGGGATCGTTGGGGAGCCCGCCTCCGTCGAACGGGAACTGCACCTCGAGCGCGCCCCCGTCGGCCAACACCGCATAGGTGAACGAGCCCTCGCGGTAGGCGTACTGGAACTGTGCGTAGGTCGGGCTCTGGTACGTGTGCAGGCCGACGGTCGCCAGCTCGACCACTCCCGGCACCTTCAGCACCTGGACGCGCAACGGGTTGCTGCCGATCCGTGGCACCGTGCTGACGTCGCGGTCGATGCAGATCAGCCGATCTCCGTCCATCGCCACCACGCTCTGGCGCGAGACACCGCTGACGGGGTCGCGCTCGCGCTCCACCGAGGACACCGCCAAGAGCCGCGGCGCCTTCGTCAGCAGCTGTGGGCTGACCACAGCCGCCGGCCCGACCGAGGACGCGTGCGACTGCAGTTGATCCACGGTGGGGTCGACGCAGATCCGATCGATGCCGCAGCGCCACGCTGCCTCGCAGTCGCGGTCGAGCTCGCAGGCATAGCCCCGCGGCTCGGTGGGCGGGTGGCACTCGCGGTGATCCCGGGTGTCGGTCAGCCCGCAGTGCCAATCGGGAGAGCACTCGCCCCCGTCGCTCCCCAGCGTGCACAGCCACGGCGCAGCCTCCTTGGGATCGTGGCAAGACCCTTCGAGGCCGCAGCGCCACCCGCCGGGGCAATCGGTCGCCACGCTCTTCTTCGGATCGCACGCGTAGCGGTGGGGCCCGACCTCGACGCAGGATCCACAGCCCGAGACCAGGCCGGTCAGCGCAACGCCAAGCATCACGAGCCGATTCATCCCGGACGAAGGCGTAGCAAATGCCCGCGGCAAGCGCACCCGGGCCCGCCGTTTTAGATGTGAATCGCGTGGCCCATCGTCGCCTCGGCGGCCTCGCGGATGATCTCCGAGAGCGTCGGGTGGGCGTGCATCGTCCGGGTGATCTCCTCGGTGGTGGTCTCGAGCTTGAGCGCGACGCAGGCCTCGGCGAGCAGCTCGGTGGCGTGGGGGCCGATCAGGTGCACCCCGAGGACCTCGTCGTACTTCTTGTCGCTCACCACCTTCACCAGCCCGAACCCCTCGTCGGAGATCGACGCCTTGGTGATCGCGCTGAAGGGGAAGACGCCGGTCTTGACGTCGTGCCCGCGTTCCTTCGCCTTCTTCTCCGACAGGCCGACCGACGCCACCTCGGGGTAGCAGTAGGTCGCGCTCGGCACGAGGTCGTAGTTGATCGGCGGCGGGTTCTTCCCCGCGATGAACTCGACCGCCACGATCCCCTGGGCGCTCGCGACGTGGGCGAGCATCGGGTACGGGGTGATGTCGCCGATGGCGAAGACGTTCGGCTCGCTGGTGCGCTGGTTGGCGTCGACCTTGATGAAGCCGCGATCGAGCACGAGGTTCGTCTTGTCCAGCCCGGCGTCGTTGGTGACCGGCGACCGCCCGACCGCGGAGAGCAGAATCTCCGCCTCGAGCACCTTCGTCTCGGCGCCGGCGACCACCGTCACCTTCACGCCCTTGGCGCCCGTCTCGACCTTCTCTACCCGGGTCGAGGTCATCACCTCGATCTTCCGCAGCCGCTTGAACTGCTTCTCGAGCTCCTTGCTCAGATCGATGTCCTCGATCGGCAGCAGGTTGGGCAAGAACTCGACGATCGTCGTCTCACTGCCGACGTGGGCGAAGACCGAGGCGAACTCAGTGCCGACAGCGCCGGCGCCGAGGACGATGATGCTCTTGGGGATCTTCTCGATCTCGAGGACCGAGTCGGAGTTCATCACCCGCTTGTGATCCACCGGGACGTTCGGCAGCGACTTGGGCACCGAGCCCATCGCGAGGATGATGTTCTTCGTCTCCAGCGTCTGCTTTCCGCCTTCGGTGAGCGTGACCTCGACCTTGCCCTTGCCGGTGATCCGCCCATGGCCCTTCACCACGGTGACCTTGTTCTTCTTCATCAGGAAGTCGATGCCCGCGGCGCCCTTGTCGACCACCTTCTGCTTGTGCTTCTGCGCCTGCGCCCAGTTGACCGTCGGGTTGGTGAGATCAATGCCCATCTCCGCTGCGTGGAGGATGTGGCTGTACAGCTCGGCGGTGTAGAGCAGCGACTTGGTCGGAATGCAGCCGCGGTGCAGACAGGTGCCGCCGAGCTTCTTGTCCTTCTCGATCAGCGCGGTCTTCAGGCCCAGCTGCCCGGCCCGGATCGCCGCGACATAGCCGCCAGGCCCGGAACCGATGATCACCACGTCGAAGAGGTCGGCCACTTGAAGACTCCTTCAGAAGAAGAAAAGCTTTGGACGTTCAGGCAGATAGCATCGCCAAACACCGGTGCAAGGGAGTTAAACAGGGGCCCCGCGACCACGGCTGATGCGCTTTCCGAAACGAACCCTGGTGTTGATGGTGCTCGCCGTCGTCGCGTTCGCGTGGATGTACTGGCGGACCCATTTCGGCGCCGCCCAATCAACGCCGGTGCAGGCGCAGGGAATCGAGTTCCTCCCCCTCGAGGGCGGTGACCGATGAAGGTGGCGATCGTCGGCGGGGGGATCATCGGGCTCAGCTGCGCGCTCGAGCTGCGCACCCAGCTCGTCGAGGTGGTGGTCTTCGACCGCGGCGAGCCCGGCGCCGAGGCCTCGATCGCCGCCGGGGGCATGCTCGCCCCCCAGAGCGAGGCCCACGCGCCCGGCCCCTTCCTCGACCTTTGCCTGCGCAGCCGGACGATCTGGCCCGCCTTCGCGGCGAGAGTGGCGGAGCAGAGCGGGCACCCGTCGAGCTACCTGCAGAGCGGCATTCTCCTCGCGGCGTTCGACGACAACGAGGTCCACTCGATCGACGCCACCGCCGCCTGGCAGAAGGCCTGCGCGCTGCGGGTCGACGTCCTCACCGGCGATGAGGCCCGCCGCCTCGAGCCGCTGCTCTCACCGCGGGTACTCAGCGCCGCCTGGTTCCCCGACGAGCACCAGGTCGACCCCACCCTGTTTCTCCCCGCGCTGATCGAAGCCTGCCGCCGCTCGGGGGTGCAGTTGGTTCACGCCGAGGTCGTTGAGTTGGTCCAGAAGTCAGGGGTGGCGATCGGCGTCCGCCACGCGGGGGGGCTCGAGCTCGCCGACCAGATCGTGCTCGCCGCCGGCGCCTGGTCCTCGCGCATCGCCGGCACGGGGCTCCCCCCGGACCTCGTCGAGCCGGTGCGGGGCGAGGTGCTCCAGCTGCAGGCCCGGTCAGCGCCGGCGCGGATCCTCGGCGGGCCCGGCTGCTACCTCGTGCCGCGGGCCGACGGCCGGCTGGTCGTCGGCGCCACGATGGAGCGGGTCGGTTTCGACAAGACGGTGACCCCCGGGGGGGTCGAAAAGCTCCTCACCGCGGTGCGCGCTCTGGCGCCGGCCCTCGCGCAAGCCACCCTCACCTCCTGCTGGGCGGGGCTGCGGCCGTGGGCCCCCGGAGAGCTGCCCCTGATCGGCCCGGGACCGCTGAAGAATCTGGTGCTGGCGACGGGGCACTACCGAAACGGTATCCTGCTGGCGCCGCTGACCGCCCGGCTGGTCAGTCAAGTCATTCTCGACCGGCGCACGACAGTCGAACTCAAGCCCTTCCGGTACGACCGCGTTACCTCTTAAGATCACCCACCGTGGAAGCCATCCCCCCCCTGCCGCCCCGGATCCTGATCGTCGATGACGACGAGTCGGTGCGTGACGTCATCTCGGTGCTGCTCACCGAGGAAGGCTACAACTGCGTCGTCGCCAGCGGCGCTGAGATGGCGATCGACCTCGCCACCCAGGAAGAGACCCCCCTGGTGATCAGCGACATGAAGATGCCCAACCGCGACGGGTTGTGGCTGCTCGAGAACTTCCGGGAGAAGTTCCCCGACACCTCGGTGATCATGCTCACCGGCTACGGCGACACCGAGGCCGCGGTCGATTGCCTGCGCCGGGGCGCGGTGGACTACCTGCTCAAGCCGCCGAAGCTCATCGATCTGATCCGATCGATCGAGCGCGCGCTCGCCAAGCGCCGCATCGAGCTCGCCCGCAAGCGTTACCAGAAGAAGCTCGAGCGCAAGGTCCGCGACCGCACCACCGAGCTGCGCTCGGCGCTGAAGAACATCGCCAGCACCTACCAGAACACCCTGCTAGCGCTGGTGACCGCGCTCGACGCCCGGGAGCACGAGACCTCGGACCACTCGGTGCGGGTGGTGCAGTACACCTCGGCGATCGCCCAGCGGATGTCGATCAAGGGCGCCGAGCTCGACGAGATCAGCCGCGGAGCGCTGCTGCACGACATCGGGAAGATCGGCGTCCCCGACGCGGTCCTGCTCAAGCCGGCGAAGCTCACCCCCGAAGAGTGGGTCGAGATGCGCAAGCACCCGGACATCGGCCTCCAGATGATCCACCAGATCGAGTTCCTCGCGATCCCGGCGAACATCGTCCTCTCCCACCAGGAACGGTGGGACGGCCAGGGGTACCCGCGAAACCTCCGCCGCGAGGAGATCCACGTCGGCGCGCGCATCTTCTCCGTCGCCGACACCCTCGACGCGATGACCAGCGATCGCCCCTACCGCAAGGGCACCACCTTCGGGAACGCGATCCAGGAGATCGCCCGGTGCGGCGGCAGCCAGTTCGACCCCGAGGTCGTCAGCGCCTTCCTCGACATCGGCGAAGAGGGCCTGATCAAGATCAAGGCCGACATGATCGCGAAGAAGGCGGAGATCGCGAAGCGCAACGAAGAGCTGCTGCGGCAAAAGAAAACTCCTGAGCCGAGCATCGCCGCCGCCGTGGCCCCGCAGCCGGCCGAGACGGCCCCGGAAGAAAAGGCGGCTCCCCCGCCCACCGTAGCGCCGTGACCCAACTGCTCGACGCGCTCCGGCGCCCGCTGGGAAGCCTCCGGATCAGCGTCACCGACCGCTGCAACCTCCGCTGCGCCTACTGCATGCCCGAGGAGGAGTACCTCTGGCTCCCCAACTCCGACATCCTCTCCTTCGAAGAGCTGACGGTGCTCGTCGACCGCTTCTGCGAAGCCGGGGTGGACAAGGTTCGGCTGACCGGGGGCGAGCCGCTGGTGCGCAAGCAGCTGCCCGCCTTCGTCGCGATGCTCGCCCAGCGCCCGGCGCTCAAGGATCTCGCGCTGACCACCAACGGGGTGCTGC
>JAYVRT010000293.1:0-6766 GCA_043776025.1 Archangiaceae bacterium
GCACCGGGACGAGCTGGCCGCGCCGCAGCTGCTCCACCACCACGTAGCTCGGCACCCGGAGGATCCCCGCGCCCTGCTCACACAGCCGCAGGAGGAAGGTCTCGTGGACCGCGTGCACCCGGCCCAACACCCGCACCGGGGCGCGGTCGTCCTTTCGTTGCAGCAGCCACTGCGTCCCCGCGCTCCGCTCGGTGGCGACCAGCAGGTCGTGCTCGGGCAGCTCGGCGGCGCTCGCAGGCAGCCCGCGGCGCTTCACGTAGTCCGGGCTCGCGAAGAGGCCGACGGTCAACGCCCCCAGCCGTCGCGCCGTCAACGAGCTGGAGTCGTCGAGCGGCCCGCTGCGGATCGCCAGATCAACCTTCGCCCCGGCCAGGTCGATTCGCTCCGCCGAGGAGAGCAGCTCGACGCGGACCTGCCGGTGGGTCTTCAGGTAGCGCGCCATCAGCGGGGGCAGCACGTACTCGGCGAAGATCGGCGTCGTCGCCACCCGAAGCACGCCCCGGGGCTCCTTGCCGTGGGTGCTCAGCTCCGCGCTGACGTCGCGCGCCTCGTCGACCAGCCGCGCGAGCCGTTCGAAGTTGGCCTCCACCGCGTCGGAGACCGCCAGCGCGCCTCGGCCGCCGCGGGTGAGCCGAATCCCGAGCGCCTTCTCCAGCCGCGCCAGCCGCCGGCTCACCGTCGAGCGCGGCACGCCCTGCGCCCGCGCCACCGCGCGGACTCCCCCCGCGCGCACCGCGTCCACCAACAACGCCAGGTCGTCGAGGCTGTGTCCCATATTCAGGACACGTTGTCCGAAAACTGCGGCCTCCTCAACCCAGACGGGACGCCTTACTCAATCGCCCACGCCGGGAGACTCAACTGCCGCCTTTCAATCGCACGGAGCAAACACATGGCTGGGAAGATCGCGTTGGTGACGGGTGGCAACAAGGGCCTGGGGCTTGAGATCTCCCGGCAGCTGGGTCAGGCCGGGTTCACGGTGCTGCTGGCGGCGCGCGACCTGGGCAAGGCCCGCGCGGCCGCAGCGCAGCTGGGCAAGGAGAAGCTCGATGTGCGGCCGGTGGAGCTGGAAGTGACCGACGCGAAGCAGCGCGCCGGGGTCGCGCAGTTCATCGAGAAGGAGTTCGGCAAGCTCGACGTGCTGGTGAACAACGCCGGGATCAACCTCGAGCCGGCGCGCTCGGGGCCGGAGATGTTTCGCGAGACCTACGAGACGAACGTGATCGCGCCCAACGAGCTGACCCAGGTGCTCTTGCCGCTGCTGCAGAAGAGCGACGGGGGGCGGGTCGTCAACCAGTCGAGCATCATCGGCTCGATGGCGACCTTGTCGTCCGACGAGCAGGCGTCGGCCTGGGCCGGGCCGGCCTACGCCTCGTCGAAGGCGGCGCTCAACATGATCACCGTGCTCCAGGCGACGCGGCTGAAGGGCACGAAGGTGAAGGTGAACTCGGCGCACCCGGGCTGGGTGAAGACCGACCTCGGCGGCGCCAACGCCCCGATGGAGGTGGTCACCGGCGCGAAGACCGCGGTCCGGCTGGCACAGCTGCCGGCCGATGGGCCCAACGGGAAGTTCTTCCACCAGGGCGACGCGCTGCCCTGGTGAGGTCAGTGCGAGATCAGCGGCACGGTCGAGGCGTCGGCTGACTCGGCGAAGAACTCGACGCAGCCGGTCTTGAGGTCGTACTCGGCGCCGACGATCGACAGCTGGCCGGCGAGGACCCGCTGCTCGATCAGCTCGGAGCCGTGGCGCAGCTGATTCGCCGAGGCGCGCACGTTGGCCCGCACCGCCTCGTCGAGCAGCGATTCCTTGTCGGCGCCAGGGCGGGACTTGACCCATTCCAGCGCCGGGCGGATGCGGTTGACGATCGACCCGAGGTTGCGCGAGCTGGGCGCGTTGTCGTTGAGCAGCGCGTCGAGGGTGGCGTCGACCGCGCCGCAGCGGGTGTGGCCGAGCACCACGACGAGGCTGGTGCCGAAGCGCTCGACCGCGAACTCGACGCTGCCGATCTGCGAGGGGGCGACGATGTTGCCGGCGACGCGGATGACGAAGAGATCACCCAGGCCCTGGTCGAAGACGAGCTCGGCGGGGACGCGCGAATCGGAGCAGCCGAGGATCACCGCGAACGGCTGCTGCCCCGCGGCGAGGTCCGCCCGAAGCAGCTGCCGGGCGAGCGTGTCCGAGCTGCGGACGTGGGCGACGAAGCGTTCGTTGCCCTCGCGGAGCCGCTGCAGCGCCTGCACTGCGTCGTTGGGTCGGCTGTCCATGAGGTCCTTGCCTACGGTCGGCGAGCATTCATCGGCAAATAGGTAGTTGTCGCCGAAACTCGGCATGAAAACCTATAAAACATCGCTGATGGAATGGCTCAACTACCACCACCTCCTCTACTTCTGGACGGTGGTGCAAGAGGGCGGGGTGCTGGCGGCGAGTCAGCGGCTCAACCTGCGTCAGCCCACCGTGACCGGGCAGATCCGCGCGCTCGAGCGGGCGCTGGGCGAGAAGCTGTTTGGGCGCGCCGGCCGCAAGCTCGCGCTCACCGAGGTGGGGACCTTCGTCTACGGTTACGCCGACGAGATCTTCACCCTCGGCCGGGAGCTGCAGGACGGGCTCAAGGGGCGGCCCACCGCGCGGCCGCGCAAGCTGGTGGTGGGCGTGGCGGAGGTGGTGCCGAAGCTGATCGCCCACCGGCTGCTCGAGCCGGCGCTGCGGCTGAGCGACGAGGTGCAGCTGATCTGCACCGAGGACCGCACCGAGAAGCTCCTCGCCGACCTGTCGATGCACGCGATCGACCTGGTGCTCTCGGATTCGCCGGTGCCGGCGGCGTCGCGCGTGCGCGCGTATAACCACCTGCTCGGCGAGAGCGGGGTCACCTTGTTCGCCACCCCGAAGCTCGCCGCGCCGCTGCGGCGGGGATTCCCGAGGTCGCTCGACGGGGTGCCGTTCTTGATGCCGTCGGAGACGACCGCGGTGCGCCGCTCACTCGATCAGTGGTTCGACACCCACCGGGTTCGCCCGAAGGTGCGGGGCGAGTTCGAGGACAGCGCGCTGATGAAGGCCTTCGGCCAGGCAGGGGAGGGCGTCTTCCCCGGGCCGTCGGTGATCGAGGACGAGATTCGCGCGCAGTACGGCGTGGCGGTCGTCGGCCGTGCGAAGGCGGTGCGGGAACAGTTCTACGCGATCACCGTCGAGCGCAAGCTGCGCCACCCGGCCGCGGTGGCGATCTCCCAGGCGGCGCGGGCTCAGCTCTTCGCGCGGTGACATTGCCTGTCCCCCGCGCGAGCGGTATCAGACGCGCCCGATGAAGACCGACCTCGAGCTCGCCACCGTCGCCGGTCCCTGCCGCACTTCGATCTTCTCGCCGGACACCAGCAGCGGGCCGTGGCCGGCCGTCGTGTTCTGCATCGACGGCGTGGGCAGGCGGGCCGCGCTGGAGCAGATGGCCGCGCGGATTTCCCAGGCCGGTTACGTCGTCGCGCTGCCGGACCTGTTCTACCGCGCCGGCTCGGTGTTCGAGCTGATGCCGCCGGGCACGCCGCACGAGGCGAAGTCGTTCTTTTCGCAGTTCGGCACCCCGGGCTTCCGCGACGCCTGGCAGAAGCGCTTCTTCGGCCCGGCGACGAGCCCCGAGAACATCCGGGTCGACATTGGGGCGGTGCTCGACGCGCTGGCGAAGCGCAGCGACGTGCGGTCCGGGCCGGTCGGCGTCACCGGCTACTGCATGGGTGGGAACATCTCGCTGCGGGTCGCAGCGATCTTCGGCGACCGGATCGCCGCGGCGGCGTCGTTTCATGGGGGCTTTCTCGCCTCACCAGCCCCCGACAGTCCCCACCTGGGCGCACCGAAGATCAAGGCGCAGGTCTACGCCGCGTGCGCGGTCGAGGACCCCTCGTGCACCGACGAGATGCGCCAGCGGCTGATCGACGCGCTCGCCACGGCCGGGGTGAAGTTCCAGGTGGAGCTGTACGCGGGCGCGCGGCACGGCTTCGCGGTGCCCGACAGTCCATCGTTCAACGCCGAGGCCGCCGAGCGTCACCACGCCGCGCTGCTGGCGCTGCTCGGCCGGGCGTTCGCCGCGGCCTGAAGGTCACCAACTCCCCGACGCGCCGCCTCCGCCGCTGGACAATGGCTGCTCCCGGGTCGTCCCCGCGAGTGCTGTGCACTGCCGGGTGGCCGGATTCCCGAAGGCGAGGCACGGTTTGCGCGCTACGCGGCGATCGGCAACGCCAGCTGCTGCTGTTCCGGCCGGAGCGCCGCCTGGAGCACGTCGTGGACGTGGTCGGCGTGCAGGTTCGACGTCTCTTCCTTCCACTGCGAGGTGTCGATCGCCGGGAGAATCTCGATCTCCAACTCCATCGGCGTGAAGTTCAGTGGCCCGAGCGGCCAGTTGCGGTGCGCGCTGTGAATCGCGACTGGCACCACCGGGATGCCGGCGGCGATCGCGAGGTGGACGAAGCCGGTCTTGAAGCGGCTGATGCGGCCGTCCTTGCTCCGCGTGCCCTCGGGCATGATCCAAACCCCAAGGCGCTTCTGTCGCATCAACAGCGCGATGTCTTTGAGCGTCCCGACCGCGCGCTGGTGGTTCTTGCGATCGAGCATCAGGTGCCCGGAGAGCAGCAGCAGCTGCCCGAAGAAGGGGATCCGCGCCGCTTCCTTCTTGAAGACGCCGCAGGCGCCGTAGGGGCACAGCCAGATCGAGATGAACGCGTCGAGCGTCGAGGTGTGGTTGGCGACGTAGATCGCCGGCATCGAGGCGACGATCCGCTCGCGGTGGATCACCTTCGGCGTCGCCCCAGCGCAGGCGAGCACTGCGCGGCCGACCGTGTGGCCATAGAAGTTGCACAGCTTGATCCGCGCCACCCGCCACGGAATCAGGGGCAGGGCGGCGATCAGGGTGAGCGTCGACCCGACCGCGACCACGGTGAAGCCGAGCGAGAAACGAAGGATCGAGAGGAGCTTGTTGATGGCGCTGGGCAAGATACCTGCTTTGGCTTCCCGGTGATCACCGCCAGGTTGGGCTAGATGACCCAACCGTGACTCCGGGGGAATCCACGCCAAAGCCGTCTGCGTCTGCGTCGGCGCTGCCGGTGATCGCGCTCGTGCTCTCGGTGGTTGGAGTCTTGCTGTGTCCGGTGATGCTGCTCGGGTTCGCGCTCGGAGCGACGGCGCTGGTGCAGAAGAAGGGCTCGCGCGGGGTGGCGATCGCCGCGATGGCGTTTCCCCTCGTCGCCGGGCCGCTGGTGCTGGCGGTGGTGGTTCCGAACTTCATCACCTTCAAGGGCCGGTCGCGGCAATCCGAGTGCCGGTCGATGCTCAAGAGCGCGGTGACCGAGGAGAAGGCGTTCTACGAGGACAAGAAGCAGTTCTCGGTGCATCCAGCCGAGATCGGATTTCAGCCCGAGCGCGGCAATCGGTACGTCTATCTCTTCGTTGCCGAGGGGCCGGTGCTGCCGAACCGCGCGCCGCCGAAAGGTGACGCAGTGGGCGTCGGCGCCGACACCGAGAAGTGGCCCGAGGCTTCGAATGCCCGGCTGCTCGCGGCGATTCCCGCGGCGGTCCGCGCCCACTTGGGCGTGTCCGGTCAATGCCCTGACTGCGGCGTGACGATCGCCTGCGCTGGGAACATCGACAACGACGAGGCGATCGATGTCTGGACGATCTCCACCCGCGACCGGGACGGCTCGCCGGCCGGGGTCGCGCACGCCGAGGTCGACGACTCGAAGGAGTGAGCGGCGAGGTGGCCGGAGGCACCGAGGCTCGCGGCATGGAAGAGGGGGCTGGGGGCCTGGCTGCGTGACGAACGGCCGAGGCATGGGTAGGCCTCGGCTCGGCCGCTCTTCCGCGACTCGGCCGCCGTCTTGGTAGCGCGGGAACCCGCCGCAGGCTGTTGGTTCGGGGGTGATCGCCCAGACGTGCGGTTTCCGCACCCCCCAACGATCACCCCCGCACTTCCGCTGATTTCTCGGCGTTCTGAACCCGGAACCGCGGCGCTGCCGCACCATCCGGTCGACGGGTCGTCCCCCGGAGAGCGGTCTAACGTCGGACTGCCCGGCTCGGAGTGTGGGCAACATCGGCTGCACCGAGCCCCGCTTCTGAGCCCTCCTCCGCGATCGCGGGTCGACGACACCGCGACCCGACCACCGCCGCCCCACGCGACACCGAGATCCCCCACCGCGCCCGCCACTTGAGCGATGCTGCGCGCTTTGAGTCCTTTGAAGCTTCTCTTCCTCAGCTCCGAGGTCGCCCCCTTCGCCAAGACTGGCGGGCTGGGCGACGTCTCCGCCGCGCTGCCTCGCACACTGCACCGCCGCGGGCACGACGTGCGCGTCTTCATGCCGCTCTACTCGCGCATCGACTCGCGCAAGTACCCCTTCCGGCGGGTCGAGACGCTGCAGGACCTGGCGATCGTGCTCGGCCAGCGCGTCTTCCGGGTCTCGATCTTCGCCGCGACGCTGCCCGGCTCGTCGCTGGAGGTCTTCTTCGTCCACTGCCCCGCGCTCTACAGCCGCCCGTCGATCTACAGCCACGACGGCGACGAGCACGTGCGCTTCCTCGTCCTCTCCTACGCCGCGCTCGAGTGCGCCCAGCGGATGCGCTTCGCCCCCGACGTCATCCACTGCAACGACTGGCAGACGGCGATGGTCCCGCTGCTGCTGAAGTCGCGCTTTGCGTGGGACCAGAAGATCTTCGGAGGAACGAAGACGGTGCTGACGATCCACAACCTCAACTACCAGGGAATGTTTCCTGCTGCGATCGTTGGAGATCTCGGGCTGA
>JAYVRT010000294.1:0-6763 GCA_043776025.1 Archangiaceae bacterium
TCGAACACGCCGGTGACGAAGAGGCTCGGCGCCAACGAGTCGACCTCGAAGGCGAGCGACGCCGTCGCCACGTTTCCAGCGGCGTCAACAGCGCGCACCTGCAGGCTGTGCGGCCCGTCGGCGGTGACGGCGGTCCCCGACGCGAAGGGCGCGCTGTCGAGGGTGCCCTCGACGAGCAACAGGTGCAGGTCCGTCGCGCTGAATGCGACCGTGGCCGACCGGACCACCGCCCCCGCGCTGACGCCGCTGAGGCTGATGAGCGGGGCCACCGTGTCGCTGACGACGTTGAGGGTGGTGAGGGTGACGTTGCCGTCGCCGTCGACCGCGCGCAGCGCCAGCACGTGCGGCCCGTCGGCGAGCGTCAGCACCTGCGAGTAGGTGCCGTCGAGCGCCGTTCCGGCGGCGAGCGGAACGGCTCCGACGCTCACCCCGTCCACGAAGAACTCGACGGCGGCGACGCCACTGAAGTCGTCCTGCACCCGCGCGCTGACGAGCACGGTACCGGCCACGAGCGCCCCGTCGAGAGGGCTCGCCGCCGTCACCACCGGCGGGTTTGCGTCCAGGAGCTTTAGCTGCGAGGTCGCGAGGACGTGGGTGGACGTCCCGTCGTCAGCGAGCAGCGACAGCACGTAGACGCCCGGCAACAGTCCGGTGGTCGACACCGGTGCGGTGACGGTGTCGATGCCCAGCGGGGCCAACGGCGCGACCTGTCGCAACGACATGGGAGCGGTGACGCCGGTGAAGGGATTGGTGAGCGCCAACGAAACCGGCAGCGGCAACGAGGGTGCCGAGCCGAGGTTCTCCAGCCGGCTGGTGACGAGCGGCGAGCTTCCCGCCGGCGCCGTCGGCGGATTCAGCAGCGCGCCGACGAGCTGGGGCAGCCCCACCACGGTGAAGGTCGCGGTCGCCTGCGCCAGCGGCGCGAGCTGGGAGGAGGTGACGACCGCTGTCGCGGTGTAGGGCCCTGGCGGCAGCGTCCCGGCGGGGATGACCGCCGTCACCCGGGTGGCGGCGCCTGGCGACAGCGCCGGCACTGCGACGGTGCGGGTGAAGAGCAGCGCCAGTTGGGCGTCGCGCACCTCGAGCCGATGGCTGGCGCCCGAAAGGAACGCGTTGGTCGAGGCGTTGGTGACGTCGCTGTCCAGCACCACCGGCGCGTTGCTGGCCGAGGAGGCGGCGCCGGCGACGAGGGTCAGCAGCGTGCTGCCGTTGGAGGTCACCAGCAGCGGAACCTGCTGGCTTGCCACCACGGTGGCACCGTCGCGGACCTCCGCCTTCACCACGTAGGCGCCAGCGAGCAGCGTCCCAGCGGCGACCGGCCGGGTGAAGGTCGCGGTCGCGCCCGCGGCGAGCGGGCTGAGCAGCTCGGCGGGGCCGAGCAACGTCACCGGGTCTCCGGCGGCGGTCAGCAGCGCCAGCTGGACCTCGAGATTCAGGGCCGCGCCCGGGTTCTGCACCGTCGCGGTGGCCGTCGTCGTCTGGTTGGCGTTGAGGCTGCTGCTGCCGAGCGCGAGGGAGATGACGGGCGTCGACGAAGTGGTGATGCTGAAGGGAACGCCGAGCAGGTTGTTGGTCCGATCCGGGTCGCTGATGAGCTGCCCCGGGTCCACCTCGACCGACACCGACTGCGCGCCCACCAGCCCCGCCAGGTCCAGCGCCACCACCGCGGTGCCCGAGGTGCCCGGAGCGAGCGTGCTGGCAAGCGTCACAGCAGGCGCGGTGCGGATGCTGCCGTCGCCGCCGAGTACGTGGGCGACGACGACGGGGTTGGCGGCTGCCGCGGGGCCGTGGTTGGTGACGGTGATGACGGCGTTGGCCGGCTGGCCGACGAGCGGAGTCGCCGGGGCGACCGCCGCGGCGACCGAGAGGTCGGCCGAAGCGCTCGGGTCGAAGGTCACCTGGATGACGCCGGACGGAGGGCTGGCATTGCCACTGCCGTCGCGGGCGACCGCGTAGAAGCCGTTGAGGCCTGAACTCAACGTGACGTTGGGGAACTCGAAGCCGCCGCCCCGGACCGCGGTCTTGATGGCGGTGAACCCATCGGCGAAGAGGTAGCCGGCGCCAAACTGGTACAGCTGGCCCCAGCCATCGAGTCCGAGCGCGGTATTCGTGTGCGAGGTCCGGTCGTAACGGCGCGCCTGGTTGCCCGAGTAGTAGAGAATTGCGCTGCCATCGGGCGTGTAGGTCGGCGTCCCTTCGTTGATGTTGTCCGCCGTAATCTGGGTCAGCGTCGTTCCCGAGAGTTCGTAGAGGTCCGCGCTGAAGGATCCGAGTACGACCGCGAACGCATCCCCCAGCGGAGGCCGCATTGTGATCGGCGAATCAAGGGTCCCAGCGCCCGTAAAGAGCGTTGTCGCCGCCAGAGTGACAGCGTCGAACTCAACGAAGGTCGCAGTGCTGCCGTTCGACGTCCCGCCCGCAACGAGGGTCGTCCCCGTGGGCCGCCAGGTCGGATAGGAGAAGCTCAGCGACGACGAGTTGCTGGAGCTGTGGACTGCGTTGGTTGCCAGATCGCGGACCGTCACGACTGCTCTCCCGGAGCCACTGAATTCGCAGTAGGCGAGCTTGTGGGAGTCCGGTGAAAACGCGGGCTGCTGGGCCTGCTGCCCGGTGGCGAGGGTGACCTGCTGAAGCAACCCGCCGGACGTGCTGCCCAGAAGAATGGAGTAGTGGAAATCGGTGTACGAAAAGGCTGCGACCGCCACCTTCGTTCCGTCCGGCGAGATGACTGGCGCACCCGTCAGGACCAGAGCAGGCGACGGGACTGCGAGCGTCGCCTCCTGGCCCGTGGAGAGCGACTTGATGCCGATCCCCAGAAGCGTGCTGCCGACAATTGGAGAGAACACGCTGGTGTTGTACCGGTAGACAACCAGGCTCTCGTCTTTGGATAGAACGACCTCGAGCGGCGTGACGCTGGTAGGGATGGTGGTCAGTTGGAGCGATTCAGCGCTCGCCTGGGTCACGCCCTGAGACTGGCCGTTTCGGAACAGCTCGACCATCGACAATCCCTCGGCGACGCCGCGGACGGAGACTTTCGGAGTCGTGACCGTGACGGAGTGGCCGGGGCTCGTCGGCTGAGTGATGAACGGCGCGGGAGGGGCAATCGTATCCAGAGGTGTTCCCGAGGCGACCGTCGACGGCGCGCCCCTATTGCCCGCCGAGTCCACGCCCCGCACCGTGTAGAAATACGTCGTCCCGTTGACGACTGCGGTGTCGCTGAAGCTCCTCGCCGCCTGCTGCGCGAGCGTCGCGAAGGGGCCGGTGGCGCTCGGCGCGCGCTCGACGACGTAGCTGATTGCCCCGGTCAAGGCCGACCAACTCAGTCCCAGCGTCGCGCCCTCAGGTGCCGCGGTGACGGTCAGCCCCTGCACCGGGCCGAGCGTCGGCGCCGCGATGGTGGCCGAGACGACGTTTGAGGAGTTCCCGGGCACGCCGTCAACGCTGAAGGGCCGGATGAACCACTCGTACGTGCCGTTGGGAACCAGGTCCGTGAAGCTGGTCGGGGCGGTGAAGACCTCCTTGACGTAGACGGTGGTCCCACCGGCGGTGCGGTAGAGGTAGAAGCCGGACACATCGTTCCCCGGCGGGCCGCTGGTGAACGTGAAAGAGGCGGTCGAGCCGGTGACGCCTGCCAACGCCAGCAGCGCCTGCGACACCGGCGCTGGGTGGTCGACGTAGACCCTCACCGGGCTCGAGGGGAGGCTGACGTTGCCGGCGCTGTCGGTGGCGACGGCCACCAGGGTGTTTCTACCCGGGTTGAGGGCGAAGCTGTCGGCGAATGCTCCCGCGCCGTCGGCGAGCGTCTGGCCCCTGGGTACGCCGTTGGCGGTCAACCGCACCGTCGCGAACGGCGCTGCGCTCTTGCCCTCGACGAGCAGCGGGGAGACGTCCTCGAATGGCGTCACCAGCACCGGCGCGTAGACGCGCGCCGAGGCCGTGCCGCCCACGGTTCCTCCAAAGACCGAGTAGCCGGTGACGCCGTAGGCGTACGTCCCCTGGGCAAGGCCAGTCTGGGCAAACGGCGGCGCGGCCTGGCTGCTGAGCCCGTCGAGGAAGACGTCGCTGACTTCAGGGGCGCCGGTGCCGGAGAGGAACTGGAACCGGACTCCGCTCGCCAGCAGCGGGCGCGGCAGCGTCAGCGTTCCGGTGCTGAGCGACGGCCGGCCGACGGGCACCCACACCCCGGCCAGTTCCAGCTCCAAGTTTGGAGCAGGCGAGGCGAGCAGCGTCCCGCCCGCGCCCAGCGCTGTGACGAACTGGACCAGTCCGGGGGCAGTCAGGGCGATGCTCAGGGTCTGGGGGAAGCCGGGTCCGGCGCGCCAGCTGGTGGCGCTGTTGCCGTCCAGCACGCTGGCCGAGGCGCCGGACGCGGTGGAAGAAGCCGTGGCGGTGCCGGCGAAGCGGGTGCTGCCCAACTGCTCCACGCCGTCGCGCTGGACGGTGTAGCGCGGGCTGGTTCCTGTCCAGTTGAGGGCGACGGACGCGGCGTTGACGAGCGAAGTCGCAACCGGGCTGGCGGGGAGTGGATCCACGAAGACCCATGTCGATGCCGGTGCCGGGTCGACATTCTGGTGCGTGTCGGTGGCGACGGCTCGCAGCTCGAAGATGCTGCCAGTCAGCGTCGAGGTGTCCAGCGTCCCTACCCAGGGGAAGTTTGTCCGCGGCGCGCCGACGTGAGAAAAGCTGGCCGCCGAAGCCTCGCGGACTTCGAACTGCACGCTGGCGATGTCGATGTCGGGCGAGTCGGCAACCAGGCTCAACACCCCGCTGACGCGCGCGAGCGCCACGGGGCTGGTCAGGATGGCCGCTGGCGCGCGGGTCTCCACGGTGACGCTGCGCGAGGCGGACAGCGGGCTGAAGTTGAGCGCATCGTCGACGGCTTGCACCTCGTAGGTCCAGGTGCCGTCGCCCAGCGCCGCGTCACTGAAGCTGATTGCGCTCGGCGGGAGCAGGTATTGGATGATGTCGGTGAACGACGCGCCGGGGGCGGCGTTGGCGAGCGCGCCGTTGCGGTAGACGAGGTAACCCTTGAGGTCGGCCTCGGTATTCGCCAGCCAGGTCACCGTCGCGGTCGTCCCCGAAAGGGTTGCGGCCTGGATGACGGGGCCCGCGGGGGGCAGGTTGTCGATTTGCAGCGTCACGACGGACTGAGCCTCGTTCCCGGCCAGGTCGAACGCCTCGAGCGTCAGCGTCTGCGTTGACCCCTGGGGGAACGCCGAGGCGTCGAAGACGCCCAGCCGGCCGTTGAGCACCGACGAGGTGGCCGAGGCGAGGAGGGTTCCACCCAGCTTCAGCCGGTACTCGCGGAAGTCGCTTAAGGAGTAGGCACTGCCGGTGACTTCCACCAGCCCGCTGACCTTTCCCCCCGTCGGATGGGTGATGACGGCCGCGGGCGGTGTCCCATCGACCGTGACGCTGACCGGGCCGGCCAGCTCGCTGACGTTGCCCGCGTCGTCGGTCGCCAGCACCTCGTAGCGGTAGACGCCATCCGCCAGCCCCGGGTCGACGTAGGGAGCGCCGGCCACCGGCTGGGGCGTCACGGCCGCAAACGGTCCCTGCCCGTGGGCGCGCAGCACCTGGTAGCCGACGACATCGGCTTCGGGTGACGCGGTCCAGGTGAGCCGCACATCGCTCGGCAAGACTGGGGTGGCGGCGAGGTTCTGCGGCGCCGACGGCGGCGTGGTGTCGAGCTGCAATGAGACCGTGGCCTCGCTGTGGTTGCCGGCGAGGTCCGTCACGGTGAGCCGCAGCCGGTAGCTGCCGTCGGACAGCGAGGTGGCGAGCACGCCGAGCGTGTTCTGCGTCACCGGCGCGCTCGCGGTGAGGAAGGGGGCGAAGGCGCCCGCGCCGGCCGCGAGTGCCAGCTCGTATGACTGCAGGTGGGCGTCGCTGGCGGTCCCCACCACCGTGCCGAGGCTCTTCGCCTTCGGGCCGGTGGGCGCGGTGACGACGGCCACAGGCGGGGTGTTGTCGACGGTCACCGTCAGCTGCGCCTGGGCGGTGTTTCCGGCCTTGTCGGTGGCGGTGAGGAAGAGCTTCGCGGGGCCATCCGGCTCGGCCAGCACGTTCCACGCGGCGAGTTCGGCGCCCGTCGGTGGGCTGGTGAGGGTGGCGAGGAGCCGCCGCGGCCCGCTGGGCAGCGTGGCGACTTCGACCTTGAGCGTGTCGAGGTTGGCTTCGACGAGCTGTCCCTGAATCGACGCGGCTCCGCTGGCGCCGCTGACCCAGGCACCGTTGAGCGGCGCGAGGAACGCGACGATGGGGCGCGTCGAGTCGGAGGTGAAATTCACTGCCGTGTGCGTCTGGTTTCCGGCGGCGTCGGTGGCGTCGACCAGCAGTTGGTGGGCGCCGTCGGCCAGGCCCGTCAGGTCCGGCAGCGTCCCCGGCGTTCCCTGGCCCGTCGCCAACTGAACCGTCGTCGCGCCGACCCGGTGGCTCACCGTCCAGCTGCCCAGGTGGGCGTCGGTGACGGCCACCTGCACCGGGGTGCTGCCCGCGACGAAGAGCGCAGCTGGCGCGGCGATCGCCACGACTGGCGGTGCAGCGTCGAGGGCCACTGAAGTCAGTTGAATATCGGTGAAGACGCCATCGGTGGCCGTCACCCGAATCTTGTAGCTGCCGTCCGCGCGGCCGAGCAGCAGGGCAGCAGTGACGGGCAGCGAATTGGTGCCCGAAACGCCGGGCGTTGCCGGTTGAAGTAGGGCCACAGTCGCGCTGCCGGTGTCGACCAACTCGAGGGTGACGTTGGCGGCCCGCGTCAGGA
>JAYVRT010000295.1:0-6758 GCA_043776025.1 Archangiaceae bacterium
CTCGACGCGGTCCGTGACGTGAAGATCGTCAACAACACGGTGGTCAACTGCCCGGGGATCAACACCTGGCGCCGCACCCCGCACGATCAGCAGAACAACGTGATCATCACCGGCAACACCGAGCTGCAGGTGTGGAACAACATCCTCCCCAGCATCAAGCTCGACACCGGCGATCCACGGCCGATCTTCGAGTCGAACAACCTCGTCGGCTCGGGCGGCGGCGGCGCCAACCTGATCACCGGCGCCGCGAGCTACCAGGATCAGGTCGACTGCGCGCCCGCGGCGGGGAGCCCCGCGATCGACGCAGCGATCACCAACGCGTCCACGCCCACCGTCGATCGCCGCGGAAGCCCGCGCGGCGCGATGCCCGACATCGGGGCCTTCGAGGTCGGCGCTCCGAGCTGTCCTTAACCCCTCCGGTTAGACGAGGTTCGCGAGCGGACCCGGGCCACCAGGCAACAGCAGCGGATCGCCCCAGGTGCTGACATCGGTGTAGCCCATGTACTGCCAGCAGGAGATCAGCATGTTCGAGAAGCTGCGCTTGGGCGCGGCGTTGAGGTCGATCATCCGGCCCTTGCGGAAGTAGTCACCGCCGCCCGCGAGCACCACCAGGTCCTTGTCCTTCTGGTGGGTGTCCCCCTGGGACAGCTCGCTCCAATGGACGACGAGGGTGTTGTCGAACACCGTCTTCCCGAGCTCCGGCAGCGCCATCAGCTCGTCGTGCAGCTTGGTGCTCTGATCGAACAGGTACTTCTTCACCATCCGGATCTTGGTGAACGCGGTGCCATCGGAGAGGTGCGAGAGCGTGTGGTGGCCGTCGGTGAGGCCGAGGTTGCTGTAGATGCGATCGGAGGTGTTGCCGCTCCAGTTGAAGTTCACCGAGCGGACCAGGTCGCAGGCGAAGGACATCGCGGTGATCTTGAAGAACAGCTGGCCGGTGTCGCCGGCGCGGTTGGGATCCTGGGTGTTGAAGGTCGCCGGCATCGTCAGCGGCGCGCAGGCCTGATGGAAGCCGCCGACCGACATCAGCTGGCGCTCGATGTCGCGCACCGACTGGGCGTGCTGCTCCAGCCGCACCCGGTCGGCGGTGGAGACCCGCGTCTTGAGCGAGGTCAGCTCCGAGGCGACCAGGTCGAGCGCCGACTTCTTCATCGCCAGCCGGCGGGCCAGGTTCTGCTGCCCGGCGACGTCGATGCCCGAGAAGATCCGCGTGTACGCGGTGAACGGGTTGGTCTCGGGGTTGATCGGGTTCTGGCTCCCCTCGGGGCCCGCGTGGCTGTGGAGGTTCCAGATGTTGTTCTGGGTGTCACCCACCCGGAAGACGAGGTGCCGCTGCGGCAGCGACGGGTTGTCGGCGAGGAGCCGATCGCCCAGGGCCTTGTCGAGCGACGGGCCCTTCACGTAGCCGATGTTCTGGCAGTTCTGCCCGTTGGCGTCGCAGGTGCCGCCGATGGGGAAGCTGCCCGGGCCGCTGCGCCAGGGCGCGAGAGCCGAGCCGCCTTGCTCGTGCCCATCGGACACCTCTCCGGCGGGCAAACGGTCGTGGTACTTGTTCACCCCGTCGAGCACCAACAGGTGCTGCCGGTGCCGCTCGAACGGCGAGAGCATGTCGGCGAAGACGAAGTTCGTCTCCCCGCGGGTGGTGAAGCGCTGGGTGATCTGGTCCCCGTTGGCGGTGAAGACGAAGACAATCCGCTTCGGGGCGGTGGTGGTCTGGGCGAACGCCTCGAGCCGCGGAAGAAAGAGGCTCAAGCCCGCGGCGCCCCTCAAGACGTTGCGTCGTGACAGCTTCATGGCTGAACCTGCCGGTGGTCGAAGTCGTCGAGTTGGGTCAGCGACAGCAGCAAGGCCTTCACGTCGCCCCCGCTGGCCTCGAAGCGCTGCTGCATCGTGTACTGGGAGCATCGATCGCCGGCCTCTTCCTTCCTGCCGGCGCTGAAGCGGTAGAGCTGGGTGGCGAAGCAGTTGCGGACCTCGGCGCTCTGCCCCAGCTTCTGCATCAGCTCGAGGCCCGAGGCGACCTTGCCGTTAAGCGCGGCGTCCTGGCTGAAGGTCAATTCACCGGTCGTCGCCACGGCGTGCCCCACTTCGTCCTGGGTCCGCGCGCGGCCGACCGCATCGAAGCCCTCGAAGGGCGTACCGAGCGAGTCGATCTTGTCGTGGCAGGCGGCGCAGCTGGCGTTCTGCCGGTGCTGCTCCAGCCGCTGCGCCTGGGAGAGCGTGGCGTCGATCGCGCCCAGCGCCGGGACGTTGGGCGGCGGCGCGGCGATCACCTGGCACATCACCAGGGTGCGCAGCGCGACCCCGCGGTGGACGATCGAGGTGCGGCCGTTGAGATCGCGGGCCGCCAGCGAGCCGCCGAGCATCATCAAGCCGCCCCGGCCGGTGACGTTGACCTTCTGGTAGGTCGACCCCGTCACCCCGGTGATCCCGTAGTGCTGGGCGAGGCTCGCGTTGACGTAGGTGTACTGCCCGGTCAGCAGCGACGAGAGCTTGTGATCGCCGTCGAAGACCGTGCTCTCGGCGAAGGTCCGCGCCTCGGTGTGGAGCATCGGCCCGAGGTTGGCGACCAGCCCGGGGTACACCGTGGCGTCGCGCTGCATCGTCTCCAGGCCTTCCCACTTGAGCCATTGATCGAAGAAGTCGGTCAGCCGCCGCGCCTTCGGATCATCCACCATCCGCCGCGCCTGGACGTCGAGGTCGGCGCGGGTGACGAGCTTGCCGGTCTCCGCGGCGGCCAGCAGCGCCTCGTCCGGGCCGCTCTGCCACAGCAGGTACGACAGCCGCGACGCCAGCTCCGGGCCGGTGAGGGTGCGGACCCCGGCGAGGCCGACCGCATCGGGCTCGACGCGGTAGAGGAACCCAGGCGACTGCAAGAAGGCGAAGACGACCCACTCGATGCCGGTCTTGAAGTCGTACCCCTGGGTGCGCGCATCGCCGTAGACGGTGGTGTAGCGGGCGACCTCTTCGGCGCTCAGCGTGTGCCGGTAGAGCCGTCGCCCGAAGGTGCGAACGAATTGATCGGCGCAGGCCGCCTCGTTGCCGGTGGGGTTGCAAGGCAGCAGCGCGGCGAGGTTGCTGACCGCGAGCGCGGCGACCTTCTCCGCGGTGTCCATGTACTGCTGCGCCAACACCGGCTTGACGTCGAGGAACACCGCGCTGTTTCGAAAGCCCAACGACTCACTGTCGAGGGTGAAGGTCTTCGCCTCGGTTCCGACCAGGCTCGCCCAGGCCGGCTGCAAATCGCCCAGCGAGTTGCGGAACTCCTCGTGGCTGAGCCGGCGCATCGGCGCGGAGCCCACGGTCAACGTCGGGGTGCACGGGTTGACCGCACCCGAGCCGCCGCTCCCACCGCCGCCGCCGGCACCACCGTTCAAGCCGAGATCAGGAGGAAGAATCTGGCCGTCGCAGGCGGCGAGACACACGACTGCCAGAGCGAGGGGACGCATGGAGCCCCCTACTATTGCAAAGCAGCGCCCAGAACGGGCACCCTGACTCACCGCTGCAAGCTCCCGCCACTGCACGGAGGTAGGAGCAACGCCCCTACCGGCGCGACCCGGCTGCCCACTTTCGTGGGCACCCTGGGTGTGGGGATGCGCCCCCAGCTGACTAGTAGACGCCCTTCATCGACGGGTCGGCGAGGCCGTAGTCCCGCATCGCCTGGCGCATGAAGAACGGCAGCTCCTCGAACTTGGCGAGATCGATACAGGCCTTGTTCGAGGTGCAGGTGCAGCTGCTGTTGTCGGTCGAGTTGCAGCCCGGGCGGCCGGTCGCCGTGTTCCCGGCAGCGTCGACCCACTTGATCGTCGGGTCGTACTTGATCACCGGCTGGCCCGCGATCAGCACCGGCTCGTACCAGTCGGGGGTGCCGTCGGCGTCGAGGTCCGGGCCGTCGTTGACGAGGTAGGCCGCCTTCATCAGCTGGTTGCCCCACTCGAGCATGCGGGCGCCGATGCCCTTCTGCACGCTCTTGCCGAAGATCGGCTCCTTGCCGAAGGTCCGCGCGACGTAGGTCTTCCCGTCCGGGAGCTTGAGCTGGATGCGGTTGGCGAAGCCCGGGTCGCTGTCCGCGCCGATCTCCCAGATGTTCATCTGGTTGAGCCAGGTCTGCTGCGCGTTCTCCGGCAGGTACATCAGCGTCCAGGCGATGAGGAACTTCTGCTGCTCCCAGCCGACCTGCGACTCGAGCGCGACGGTGTTCACCGGGTTGGCGTCGCACTGGAGGCTGTCCGGCCGCGGGAAGCACGACTTGGGGACGGTCTGCCACCACGAGGTCCAGCCCATGCCCTGGGTCGGATACTTGTCGACGTCGACCAGCGGCGAGCCGCTGGGGGTCGAGGCGACACGCACGCCCTTGATCACGTCGTCGCCGGTGAGGTTGTTGCCCAGCCAGCGGCGGTAGCCGTCGGGGAACACGTCGGCCATCGAGACCGCCCGGTAGCGGCCGTCGAGGAAGTCGCGGCGGCGGTCGGAGATGAAGTTGTCGACCGACTCGGTCATCAGCATCGCTGCCCAGGCCTTGTCGTAGTAGCTGCCGGCGTTGACCTTGTACTCGGAGTTGTACTCACCCTGGGTGGTGGAGAGCGCGTTCTCCATCGGCCGCCCGAACGGGACGACGTTGCCGTAGTAGCCGGTGGCGCCGTTGGGGACGACCAGCACCGTGCTGCCCTTGTTGCCGGCGGGGTCGAGCGCGCTGCGCAGCACCTTCTCGAAGGTCAGGCCGATGCCCTGGCTGCCGTTCATGTGCGGCCCTGCCTCGGGGCGCGCCATCTGCTTGGTGAAGTGGTCGAAGCCGAGGCCCGACGCGAGCAGGTTGTCGGCGAAGTAGGTCGCGGCGATCGACGGCCACAGGCCGGTGTAGTCGTAGCCCTGCGCCTGCGCGAAGTCGCGGTAGATGCTGGCGTACAGACCCATGCCCTTGGCACCGTCGCGGATCTTCTCGTTGTAGCGCTGGAGGGTGCGGTTCGACGCGGTGCGGACGCTGAAGGTCGCGCGGTTGCGGCGGTAGTTGTCGAAGATGTGGTTGACCTCCTGCTGGGTGATGAGGAAGTCGAAGATCTCGTAGGGGTCGGCGCCGTTGTCGTGGCGGTAGACGGACAGGTTGCCCAGGTCCGCCCAGCGATCGGTGGCGAAGCCGTAAGGGAAGCGCACCTGCTCGTTGGCGTCGACCGCGTGGCTGCTGGAGTTGCTGGTGAGGTCGGAGGCAATCGTGTCGCGGAAGGTGCTCCAGACCGAGTAGTCCACCGGCTGCTGACGGCACCGGGTGGTGGTGGTGCCGTTGACGCTGACGAGCATGCCGTCGAGCAGCGGGTCCCACTTGCCCATCAACTCCTCATTCCAAGCGGCGGGCTTGAACTTGGAGGCGTCGACCGTCTTGCAGTCGCTGATCATCCCGAACTCTTTCTGCAGCTCGCTGTAGTGAATCGACTTGGTGTTCGCCTTGTCCGAGGTCAGCGGGTCGCCGATCTCGTAGGTAAAGCCGAGGATGCCGCCGAAGTTGTCGAGCTTGCCGAGCGCGCCGGTGCCCTTCGGCTGGCGGGCCTTGAAGTCCGGGTTCTTGAAGACCGCGGCGACGTCGCCGTAAAACATGCGGGCCGCGGCGAAGTCGTACGCGCCCAGGCCGATGATGTCCTGGGTGGCCTCACCGGGGTAGTCCATGGTGGTGGACTGCATGAACATCGGGAGCAGGTTCTGCCGCTCGACGTCGGTGATCGGGTCGACGTAGCGCGGGCCGACGCAGTCAGTCGGGGTGCCCGGGACCAGCGGCGCGCCGGTGCAGACGTTGGTCTGGGTGCCATCGAGCGTGCGCAGCTGCCAGTACTGCGGGCGGTAGTTGAACGCGTCCGAGGAGCTGACGAAGTTGTGCCGCAGGCCGACCGAGTGGCCCATCTCGTGGCTGATCACGCCGTAGTGCGCCTTCTGCGCGAGGTACTTGCGCATCTTCTCGCCGCGGGCGACCTGCACGTCCTTGCTCTGGGTGGGGTCGAACTTGCCGAACTTCAGCTCGAGCTGGTTGGCGAGGTTCGCAAGCGCGAGCGGGGCCGGGGCCTCGTCCATGATGCAGGCGCCGCGCTCACCGAGCGCCATCTCGCGGGCGGCGCGGATCGCGCGGCCGAGGTGCGGATTCGCCCGGCGCAACGGCGAGGCGAACTCGGTCATCAGCGCCGCATCGAGCTTGCCGGCGTTGCCGGCGTAGTCCTGCATCATCTTCGTGGTCAGCGCCGCTTCGGTCGGGGTGTTGAGGGCGTGCTTGCGGCGGGCCTCGTAGATCGGCTGGTTGTTCGAAGGGGCCAGCGCGTCGGCCTTGATGTCCCGCAGCTCGTGCCGCAGGGCGTTGGCCTTGGCCATGATGTCGGTCTGGGCCATCGAGGCGACGGAGGCCTCGAGGGTGACGCCGTCGCGGGCGCCGGTCATCTGCGCCAGCAGGTCGTAGCGGTCGCCCTTGGTCAGGTGCGGCATGCTGCCCTGGTGGGTGGCGGCCTCGGCGGCGCTCGCCCAGTCACGCACGTAAGTGCCCTCGGTGACGTCGGCGGTCTTCAGCTCACCTTTGATGTAGCGGGACATGTCGACGACGCTCTGGCTCCAGAGATCGGTGACGTGCGACCAGATGTTGATGCTCGAGGCGACCACCTGCCCGGTAAGCGGGTCATTGGAGTCGACCATGATTCCCCAGGGAGACGGGGTCTGGGGCGCGGTAATCGCGTTGACCTGGTGGAAGCGCAGGTCGCCCTTTCGCGCGGAGACCGCCTTGCTGCAGG
>JAYVRT010000296.1:0-2094 GCA_043776025.1 Archangiaceae bacterium
CGCGCGACGGCGCCCGCGCGACGGGCAGGGTGAAGGTGAAGACGCTGCCCTTGCCCAGCTCGGTCTTCACCCAGATTTCTCCCCCGAGCGCGAGCACCAGGTTCCTCGCGATGTAGAGCCCCAGACCAAGGCCCGCGTGGGTCGGCGCGCGGCCCCGCCAGCTGCGATCGAAGAGTGAGGCGAGTCGGTCAGAGGGGATCCCCGCTCCCGTATCCGCGACCGAGAGCTGAACCCACTCGTCGTGGCCCTCGACGCTGACGGTGATCGATCCTCCAGCGGGCGTGAACTTCAACGCGTTGCCAATGAGGTTGGAGAGGACCTGGAGCACCCGTTCGTGGTTCATCATCGCGGGCAGAGGGGCGCCTCCCGGAGTTGGCCCTTTCAAGGTCACCCGATGTTCCGCCGCCCGTGCCTCGAAGAGCGTCACCGCTTCGGCGACGACCGGGACGACGTCGCCAGCCGCCTTGTCGAGGTTCAGCCCGCCGGCGTCGATCCGCGCCGAGTCCATCAGGTCGCCGATCAGGTGCTGCATGATCTGCGCGGCGCGCTGGATCATGTTCACCTGCTTCATCTGGGGCTCGGACTCCTCGTGACCGCGCTTCATCAGCGAACTGCCCAGCACGATCGCGTTGAGCGGGTTGATCAGGTCGTGGGAGACGACCGCCAGCGCCTCCTCGCGTGCGGTCGTCGCGCTGCGGGCCTGCTGCGCCGCTTCCTGCTCCTCGAGGAACTGGTCCGACAGGCGTCGGCGCACGGTGGCCGCGAGCCACATCCCGAGGATCAGGCTCAGCGCGGTGGTAATCGCGATTGTCGCCAGGGCCCACTGGCCCTGCTGCCGCGAGCGCGCGAACTCGTCCTTGAACTCCTCGCGTTCGTGGCGAATGAACTCGTCGAGCCGCGCCTCGAGGGTGTCGCGCGCCGGTTTGACGATCTGCTCGAAGTAGGGGAGCACCGCCATCGGATCGTTCGTCCTCGTGCGTCGATCGTTCGCCTCGAGCGCGGCCCGCAGCTCCTCCTCGCCCGCCTCCGAGATCAGGTCGAGGTAGGTGGACTCCTCGGGCACCGTCAGGCCACGGAGCGCCCTCAAGTCGGCCTCAAAAGCCGCCCGGCCCTCCTCGAAGTGGGTCAGGTACTGAGATTCGCCTGTCAGCAGGTAGCCGCGACTCGAAGAGACCCGGCGCTCGGCGTGGAACCGAAGCCGCTCCACCGCGGTCAACTCGGCGACGAAGGCGCGGGCGAACTCATCCTTCCTCACCGCCATCTGGTGCAGCTGCAGCGCCGAGATGATCCCGGTGAACAGCACCGCCAACACCAACGCCCCGAAGCCGATCCCCAGTTGCTTGCGGACGTTCATTGAAGACTCCGTTATCTCAAGCTGCGTCGTCATTATCACTGCTACTTGACTTTTGCCATCCACGTTCGGCGCAACCGCCGTAACAAGGCCTCGCGAGGCTGATTCCGGCCAGTAGGAATCGACAGGGAGGCTTGCACCGATGAAAGAGCTGCGAGGGGCGGTGATCGAGGAACTGAAGCTGCTGCTGGAGATCTGGAAGGCGCTCGACGACCCGAAGCTGCGCGAGCCGCCACACGACGCCAAGGCGATCGGCGACGGCCGCCTGCGGGTCGGCCGGTGGATCGAGCACCACTTGAAGCAGCTGCCGTCGCCGTAGACGAAGGCTTGCAATCGTCGTCCCCGGCCCGCGTAATCAGGCCGGGAGCGACGGGGATCTTGGAACGCATCGGACGTTGGGGGGTGCTCGCCGCGCTGGTGCTGGGCTGCGCTGCGTTCGCCGAGCCGATCATCGCGACCCGAACCGACAACGCCCCGAAGATCGACGGCGAGGTGGAAGAAGCCCAGTGGCAGGCGGCGGTCCCCTACACCCAGTTCACCGAGAGCTTCCCGACCGTCGGCGCGGCGCCCACCCAGCAGACCGAGGTCCGGATCCTCTACGACGACCACACGATCTACGTCGCGGTGATCTGCCGCGACACCGAGCCCGAGCTGATCCTCCGGGGCCTGGGCCGCCGCGACAGCCAGCCCACCGCCGACCTCGTCGAACTTGCCTTCGACTCGTCGTTCGACCGCCGCAGCGC
>JAYVRT010000297.1:0-2093 GCA_043776025.1 Archangiaceae bacterium
GGTGCGGCGACGGGTTGGCCGAGAAATTCTTCGAGGCCCACGTCGGCGTCACCGTGCAGTCGCTGGAGCTGTATGAGATCGACGAGGCGTTTTTCTCCCGCGCACAGGTCGACGCCGAAGAGGCGCGCGCCCGCCGCGAGCAGCGCCACGCCGACCGGGAGTCGGGCGAGCAGAGCCCCGATCGCCCGTCGGCCCGGCCGCCACCGGGAGAGCCGACGCCCACCGCGCCCAGCGCGGGGGGCGAGGCTTCCGCCCAGGCGCCGGAAGGCACCGACGGCGATGACGAAGGGGACGATGAGGGCGACGAAGGCCCCGAAGGCGCGGAGGTCGCGGGCAGTGCGGCGGGTGGCGTGCCTGGAGCGCCCGGCGCTCCGGGTGAAGGAGGCCGCCGCCGCCGCCGCCGCCGCCGTGGGCGCCGGGGCAAGGGCCCGCGTCCCGAGGGAGTCGTGGGTGCGCCGGGGGCTTCGGCTCCGACGCAGAGCGCCGCGCCGGGCGCCCCGCCCTCGCGGCCAGAAGCTCCGGCGGTGCCGCCTTCGCCCGCGCCGAGCGCTCCGGTGGATCCGGGTCCCTCGGGCACTTGAGGTTCGCGCGGCACGCGGTGCTGGTGGCGCTCGTGATCGCGGGCTGCGCCGGCTGCAAGCGGGAATCGAAGACCGTCCTCCAGAAGGTCGACGTCGACGCCGAGGCGCTGCTCAAGGAGTCGGCGCTGGGCTGGTTCCCGGGCGAGCTCAACGCCCGGGTGGCCGACACGCTGCGCACCAGCGGGCTGCCGGTGCTCAAGGAAGGCGAGGATTCTCCCTCGGGCGCGCGGGTGCTCAAGGGGCGCCTGAGCCTCGAGTTCGAGCTCAACGAGGGCCACGACGCGACGCCGTCGGAGGTCGCCGTCGCCGCGGTGATGCAGCTGTCAGGCAAGTCGATCGGTGCGCTCAACGCGGTCAGCGCCCACCGGCAGGAGAAGCTCAACGGCCCCGGCCCCGAGGATCGCCGCGAGGCGACGGTGCGCGCGGTCGAAGGCGTGCTCGACGACATCGCCGGCAACGCCGGGGCGCTGGTGAAGGCCTCGGGACAGTCCGACGAGGAGCTGGTGAAGACGCTCGAGGCGACCGCCCCGAACGACGGCGGCACCGAGCTGCGCGCGAAGAGCTTCGCGGTGAAGGTGCTCGCCGATCGCAAGAACCCGGCGGCGGTACCCAGCCTGCTCGAGCAGCTCAAAGACGAAGATCCCGACGAGGTCCGGGCCGCGATTGGCTTGCTGGTGGAGCTGAAGGATCCAAGGGCGGCGGCGGCGATGATCGACGCCTCGCACGCCCGCGACAACCTCTTCCAGCGCGACGTGGTCTTCGCGCTCGGCGCGCTCGGCGGTGAAGAGGCCGAGGCGTACCTGTTCACCATGGCCCAGGGCCACGACGAGCCGGCGATTCGCGCCGCGGCGCAGCAGGCGCTCGACGAGCTCAAGGCTCGGGAGAAGACTTCAGGAGGCCACAAATGAGGGTGTGTCTGACGGCGGTGCTGCTGGGTTTGTCCTTGGGCTGCGTCAAGACCGCCCAGGTCGAAGAGCTTCCGGCGATCGCCGGCACCCCGGCGAAGGAGTTCTACCCGCTGGCGGTGGGCAACACCTGGAGCTACCAGGTGCAGCTGCTGGGTCAGAAACAGGAAATGGAGGTGAAGGTCCTCAAGGAGGAGAACGGAGTCTTCGAGGACTCCACCGGCAACCAGCTGTTCGCCGACGCCTTCGGGGTCCGCGATCAGAAGCGCTACCTGCTGCGCGACCCGGTGCAGATCGGCACCGAGTGGTCGAACGTGGTCTCGGTCTCCTCGGTGGAGCACTACAAGATCGTCGCAGCCGGCGTGGCCTGCGACTGCCCCGCGGGCCAGTTCCAGGGCTGTGCGGTGGTAGAGAGCACCAACCGGATCGAGGAGGGCAAGGTGCTGGTCAATGAGCTCACCTTCGCGCCGAAGATCGGGCTGATCCGCGTCTCGACGCTGCTGGAGAACAAGGGCAACAAGCTGCCGCAGTCGACCCTGGTGCTGACGAAGTACCAGGTGCAGGGCGCCCCCGCCCCCGCCCCCGCCCCCGCGAAGTAGAGACGTAG
>JAYVRT010000298.1:0-2090 GCA_043776025.1 Archangiaceae bacterium
CGCCGGGCTCCCCGTGCTCGTCGCTCCAGTGCGTCGGGAGCCGGTGCTCGTGGTCCGACAGCCAGTTCGCGTCTACCGCCGTCGCTTCTACTAACCCTCACTCGAGGTCGCCGTGGCTACCCGAAACCTGATCTGCGCTGGAACTGCTCTGCTCCTGGCGACCACCGCCTCGGCGACCGATTTGACTCCCGAAGAGCGTGAGTCGAGTGCGTTCCACGTGCTCACCGGGACCTTGAGCGCGAGAACCAAGGACGAGAAGCGCACCACTGACAAGAAGACGGTCGCCGACGCCCGGCTCGGCGTGGAGACGAAGCTGCGCGACTACATCGCGAGCATCAAGAAGCAGCTGGCAACCGAGAAGGACCCGAAGAAGAAGTTGATGCTCGCGGTCCAACTCGAGGACACCAACGCCGACCTGATGGAATTGATCGACGAGAAGAAGGTGACCCTGCAGTGCCAGGACGCGCTCGAGTTCTACTATGGCGACTTCACCATCGACACCGCGGTCCAGGGCAAAGCCGACGCGGAGACCGACGAAGACCGCAAGCGGTTGGAAATGGTGACCCTGAAGAAGGGCGATGTGATCACCCTCGCGTTTGGCGAAGTTGCCGCGGGTGATTGCGGCCAGAACAAGCCGGTTCCCGCTGGGAAGAAGATCAAGGTCTGGGTGATCCCGAGCAAGTCGGGGAAGTTGATCCCAATGCCTCCCAACGGTTGGGAAGAAGTGAAGTAGCGCTGCAGGCCGGTGACGAAGGCGGGTTGCTCAGGGTGAACGGCGTCGGCGCCGGGCCCAGACGCCCATCGACGCCACGAGTGCGAGCACCCCGAACGCATCGGGCGCGCCGCCGCAGCCGCAGCCGCCTGGCTTCGGCTCGACGGTGAAGGTGACGGTCGGCTGGTCACTGTTCAACTGCCCGTCGTTGGCGGTCAGCTGGAAGATGAGCATCGACTTCGCGGTCACCTCGGGCGCGGTGAAGGTGGTGTCGGCGACCCGGTCGTTGGAGAACTGCACCGACAGCCCGGCGATCTGCACCCAGGCGAACGTGAGCGGATCTCCGTCGGGATCCATCCCCGAGCCGTGCAGCGCTCCGGTGCCGCCGGACTTCACCGTGCCACCCTGCCCTGGATCCACCGTCGGGACCCGGTTGACCGAGCGGATGGTGAGCTCGACCTCGTCCTCGGCGGTCAGCTTCCCGTCGCTCGCCGACAGCTTGAACTTCATCAACGTGTCGGCCGCGACCTCGGGCGCGGTGAACGAATCGGCGGCGATCGTCACCGGCGGCCCCGACAGCTGGGTCCAGGTCTGGGTGAGGGCGTCGCCATCGGGGTCGCTGAGCATCAGCGGGCTGAGATCGACCACCGAGCGCTCCTCGGCGACGCGATCCGCCGCGAGCGCGACGATCGGCGGCCGGTTGACGCAGACGCCGCGGTCCTTGACGACGTCGAAGAACGGCTGGTTGGTGAGGCCGGTCACCTGCACGTCGTCCACCGTCCAGCCTGGCGCGCCGCCGCTGGTGTCGGTGGCGATCAAAAATCGCAGCCGAAGCTTCTTCCCGGCGTAGGCGGTGCCGAGATTCACCTGCTGGTTCGTCAGCGCGGGGTAGCCGGGGCTCGCGCCGACGAACGCCGCCTGGGCCTGGAGGCTGGAAGAGCTCATCGCGTCCACGGTCCCGCTGTAGCCGGGCGTCAGCGCTGCCCCCGGGACCGCCGCCCAGCTCGCGCCCTCGTCGGTGCTGACCTCGAGCCGCGCGCCGTCGTAGGTGCGGCCCGCGGTCACCTCGAAGCTGTACGCGTGCTTGAAGCTGACCGTCAGCGGCCCGGCGCCCACCAGGAGCGCAGGGGTAACCAGATCCGAATCCGCCCGCAGCCCCACGTCAGGCCCGACGAACGCCCGCTGGCCCGGCGCGGTGTCGCGGGCGACGAAGAGCTGCTCATAGGTGACCGCGGTCGGGCTCGCCGGCGTCAGCCGCGTCAGCCAGCCGTCGACGTTCCCCTCAACATGCTCCACCGCCGCCGGGACCTCGTCGGTGTTGGCCCGCACCGTGACCGTCAGTTGGTATGCGCCGCCGGTGAGGCTGGGGTCGAAGACC
>JAYVRT010000299.1:0-6726 GCA_043776025.1 Archangiaceae bacterium
GCTCGGAGTTGCTGTGGGCGATCTCGATCATCTGCTTCATCATCGGGGGGACCTCACCGGTCGCCCCACCCACCACCAGCCCCAGCGAGCCCCGAATCGAGGTCAGCGGGGTGCGGAGCTCATGGCTGACCGTGGCGATGAATTCGTCCTTGAGCCGGGCCACCTTCTTGCGCTCGGTCGCGTCACGGATGATCGCGGTGAAGAGGGGCCCCCCGCCGATCTCCACCTCGCTGACGCTGAGATCCGCCGGGAAGTGCGAGCTGTCGCGCCGAACCGCCGCGACCTCTTGCGGAAGCGCGGTGGGGGCGACGGCGCCCGCGACGGGAATCAATAGGGCCAAAGACTGGCCCACGGCCTGGGTGGCGGGCAGTCCGAACATCCGCTCCGCGCCGGGGTTGAAGGTGGTGATCAGCCTCTGCCGGTCGAAGGTCACGATCGCGTCGAGCGCACCGGTGACGATGCCCCGGTAGCGCGCCTCGCTCTCGGTGAGCTTGCGGTTGAGCCGCTTCTCCTCGGAGATGTCGCGGCCGACCCCGAGAAACCCGATCGCCTCCCCGCGCGCGTCGACCAGCGCCGAGATCGACAACTCGACCGGAAACCGTCGGCCGCTCTTGGCGATGTACGTCCACTCGCGACGGTCCGTCCTGCCGAGGCGGGGGAGGGCGGCGAACACCTCGAACCCGGGCGCGATCGGGTGGCCGAGCTCAGCGCTGAGCGCGACCGCCCGCGCCGTCACCTCCCCGCGGTCGTGAATCCTCGCCAGTCCGTCGACCAGCGGCCGCCCGACGACCTCGGAGGCCTGGTACTCGAGCAGCTCCTCCGCGGTGCGGTTGAAGCTCACGATCACCCCGTCCCGATCGGTGGCGATGAAGATCATCCTCGCGCTGTCCAGCAGCGCCCTTTCTCTTTGGGAGGCCCGCTGAAGCTCGGCGCGGGCAAGCTCCTGCTTGCGAATCGTTGCCCGCAACTCGAGCTGGGCGCTGACCTGGCGGCCGAGCGCCTCGAGCGCCCCCAGCTGGGACGCGGTCAGCTCGCGGGGAATGTTGTCAATGACGCAGAGTGTGCCCAGCGCCTGGCCTCCGGCGGTCAGCAGCGGGGCACCGGCGTAGAAGCGGACGAAGGGCGCGCCCCGGGCGAGCGGGTTGTCGGTGAAGCGCGGATCCTTGAACGAGTCGGGCACCACCATCAACTTGTCCGACGTAAGGATGGCGTGGGCGCAGAAGGCGACGTCGCGCGGGGTCTGGGTCGCGTCCAGGCCGCGCCTCGACTTGAACCACTGGCGGTCGGAGTCGACCAGGCTGACCAGCGAGATCGGAGTCCCACAGATGAGCGCCGCCAGGGAGGTGAGGTCGTCGAAGGCCTCCTCGGGCAGGGTGTCGAGGATCTCGTACGAGCGCAGCGCCGCGAGGCGCTCGGCTTCCATCGGTGGGAGAGGGGCAGGCATCGCGCTCCAAAAGCAGGTGCTTGGGTGCTCAGTCGGCGGCTTCTGGACGACCGGCGTCGGCAGGCCGTCGGGCCGGCTGCTCCCGGCCTCGACCGGGAGCCTTGGAACCAAAGCGTGGAACTGCCGGGGCGGCAAGGGTGGCCGGCCGCCCCGGTGCTCCCGCGCTCAAAAGGCGGCTTCGACGCCTGCCGTCACCAGCGTGTCGAGCGGCTGCTTGCCCGTGGCGGGCTTCGAGTCGTAGCGCAGGAGCAGCGCCGCGCTGACCGAGACGTTGGCGGCGACTCCCACGGCGAGCTTGCTGGTGCTGTTGAAGAGCACGCGGCCAGCGCTCTCGCCAATGACGTTGGGAATCACCTCGAGGTCCTCGGCGAAGAAGGTGCCCGCGTTCATCGCGTAGCGGAAGTTTGCGGCGAGGCGGGGGCCGACCAGCAAGGTGCTCGGCTGGGCAGCCGGGGTGGGGTAGTACTGGAAGCGTTCCTCGGGCTGAATCCGGAGGTTGAGGTCGGACTTGAGGAGGATCTTCTGGTACTTCTCCTCCTTGACGTCGATCCACAGCACGCCGACGCCGAGGTCTGCGTAGCCACGCACTTCGATGCTCTTGACGTGATCAGTGTCGACACCGCCTCCGACGAAGACGCTGATGTGGTCGGTGAAGCGGTAGTCGAATTGTCCGAGGGCGCCGAAGTTGTACATCAGCACGTCGACCGTGCCCGTCGTCGCGGGGGCGACCGGGTCGTTGAACTTCTGGCCGTACCCTCCGAAGAGCTTGAAAGTGAAGATGGTCTTCCCCGCCTTGCGGATCCCTCCTCCGGAGCCGACGAAGGCGACCGACGAGACGTTGCCGCTCGACCAGGTGAGCGAGGCGTTGACGAAGAGATCCCAGTGGTCGGCCGGCGGCGGTGGGGCCTCGCCGGGCGGCGGTGGAGGCGGCGGAGGCGACAGCCGCTCGGCGGCCGCGGCCAGCTTCTCCGCTGCGGCCGAGAGCCGCTCGAACGCCTTGAGCGACTTCTCCTCGTTGGTCTCCGGAGCTTGCGCTGCGGCGGGGGTGGGGTCCTGCGAGAGCACGGCGGCGGCGAGTAGCGTCAACATCATGGTGCGGATCCTCCTTGGGTGAATGGGAAAGGTGTGACGGAGCGCGAAGCCCGCTGCCGTCGTTCAGAGGCTTCGGGGTGCAAAGACACGCCGGGGGCGCGGCCCCGTCTACTTCGCCGGTTCGGCGGCGGGGGAAGGGGGAGAGAGCGCCTTCGGCGCGTCGGTGGCGGCCGGCTCGTTGCCCATCACCTTCAGCACCAGCGGCTGGAGCCGCCCGGTCTGCCAGGCCCAGGCGAGCGCGCCGAGCAGCGCGGCGATCACCAGATAGAAACCCCAGGGCCGCTTCTTGTCGGCATAGGGGTCGATCATCGACCGCTGGCTACCCGGGGGGAGCGTGGCCAGATGGGTCAACGAGCCGCCGAAGGGGATGTTGATCCGCGCCCGGGCGTTGATCGCCCAGCCGCTGGCATCGAGCAGCGGGCCGAGGTTGCGCTGGCGCAGCTTCATCGCCGCCAGCAGCATCGCGGGGCCAGAGATGATCAGCATCCCCCCCGCCACCGCCAGCGGCATTTGCCACGCCTTGAGCGAGACGAAGCCAGTCGCGAGCGCCGCCGCCGCAGTGCCGATCGTGCCCACAGCGAGGCCAATCGCCGCGAAGATGCCGGCGAACTTGCCGACGTCGAAAGCGGTGGGCTCCTTCTTCGCGTCGGCCTTGGCCGCCTCGCCGACGGCGCCGGTCAGATGGCCCTCGCTCGCCTTGTCCTTGGCGCTGGCGAACTTCTGGATCTGGTCGGAGATGAACCGCGCGAGCTTTTTGTAGGGCGACCAGAATGCCTGCCGCACCGAGATGGGCTGCTCCACCACCTTGGTGATGGTGGCGTCCCAATCCTGTCCCTTGCGGTCGTAGAAGATGCCGTTGCGGCCCACCATCAGGAAATCCGAGTCGCCCCCGGTGAAGGCGGCGACGACGTGCAGCTTCTCGGTGCTGCCCTTGCGGGTGAGATCGCAGTAGGCGAGGTACGCCATCGAGAGTCCGGCGAGCGCGCCGTGCTTCGCGGCGTCGTCGACGCGCATGCACAGCTCGCAGCTGCGGCCGTCGAGGTAGAGCGTGCCCGCCTGGAACATCGCCTTCCCGCGCCGGGTATAGAAGTCGCGGAAGGCGACGAAGTTGTTCAGGAAGGCCGCGAGGTCCCGGTAGTAATGCGCGAGGCGGTCGACCGACGTGATCGCCTTCAGCTCCGGCTCGAGCGCCTTGTCCCTGGCCAGCAGCACCTCGACGTTCGCCTTGCCTTTCCCTGCGACCAGCTCCTTCAGACGCGCCGGCCCCAGCTTCTCCACCGAGCCGGCCGGCTTGGTCGCCGACCAGGCGGCGTGCGCCGCCAGCTTCGCGGCGACGCTGTTCCACTGCTCGACGGTCAGGGACGTCTGCTCTCCGAGCAGCGGCTTGACGCAGGCGTCGCGGAAGGTCGCGATCGGCCCAGCCCAGGCCGGGTTGAGTCCAGTGGAGAGCGGGAGCGCCCGGTTCGGCTCTATGTGCGCCAGCGGGAGCCCAAGCAGAAGGGCGTTGGCCGCCGAGAGCTCCTTGCTCGCCATCGCGACGTATTCCGCGTCGGAGGGGTTGAGGGACGCGGTCGCGCGCCCGTCCATCGCCGCGAGGCCGCAGCGGGCGAAGAAGTCGTCGATCTTGGTACGAACCGCCTGGCAGGCGGCGAAGGCGGCCGGGGTGGCGTCCTTCAGCGGCAGCACCTTCTCGTCACCCTCGCTCTTCTTCCACCACTCGACGAACTCCCCCGCCTCTTTGAAGAACTGGTCGAGCTTCGGCTGATCGACGCCGTCGAGGCCGCTGAGGTCCTTGGCTGCGCCCAGAGAAGCGATCGCGTCACGGATCACCTGCTGGGTCGCCAGGTCGCTGCCGGCCGACTCCGGGGGGATGATCCCGTCGCCGTTGAAGACCGTCTTCGAGAAGATCTTCACCGTGTCGGTGGTGTCGCCCGGCGAGACCGACCTCGCCTCACCCTTGCCAAGGTTGGCCAGCAACTGCTTCGCCGAGGCCAGCACCTGCCGGCCCTCGTCCGTCGCGCCGTTGATTGAATCCAGAGGGAGCTCGCCTGAGCCCTTTGCCAGCTCGTCCGCGTTCTTGAGCAGCGAGGTCGTCCAGCGGGCGGCTTCGATCACCTCGGGCACCCGCACCCTGCCGTCTTTGTCGGCGTCGAGCAGGTCGAGGGTATGGGTATCGAACTCGAGGCCCCGGGTGGGGCAGCTGAGGGCGACCCAGAGTTTGGGATCGAGCGTGGCGAGCGCGGCGAAGTCGGCGCCGGTGTCGAGGCGAACCTGGTCGAAACCGCCGGCCCGGAAGAACCGCCATGGGTGTGCCATTGAATGCCTCTTGAGCGCGGACGGCGAGGGAACTGCTCGTCGCCCTACGCACGCTGTGTGCCAGTGCGTTCCCCCTTGGGCGCCGGCTGCCGAGGGCGAAGAAAGTGCCGCACAACGCAACAGTCAGGGGACGGGGTTGCAGAATCCGACAGTCGCGCTCAGTTCTGGAATTGTCGCCGCGCGGCGGCCACGAGCGCGGCGACGGTCGGTCCAGCGGCGGGACCCTTGGGTACGAAGTTGCTGATCCCCAGTTGGTTGAGCAAGCGCACGTCGTGGTCGCGCGCGGTTCCGCTCACGGGAATGATCGTGCACCGGTCTGCGAGGCGTGTCCCCTTGAGGTGGAGGCAGACCTCGATCCCATTCATGTCTCCCAGCTGGAGATCGAGCAGCAGCAAGGAGGGAGGCTGTTCCTCGAACTGCTCGATGCCGTCCTTGCCGTTGACCGCGGTGCAGATCTCGGCGTCAGGCGCGCCCTCGCGAACCGCCTGGACCAACAGCGCCCGGGCGTCGGGGTCGTCATCGACGACCAACACCGAGAAGACCGGGGCCGAGACCGTATCCCACTTGTCCCGGATCCCCCGGAGCCGCCAGGCGACGTCCTCGGTGGTCGGCGGTCGGTCCGACGGGTGCTTCGCCAACAGGGAAGCCACCAGGCTCGAGAGCGCGGCAGGCGACGCGCTTCGATGATCGAGAACCGACGGCGCGGGGGTGCTCAGGTGCTCGTCGAGCAGCGCCTCGGTGCCGGCTGCCTTGAAAGGGAGCTCTCCAGTGAGCATTTCGAAGGCGATCACCCCCAGGGCGTAGAGGTCGATTTGCCAGGCTTCACCGGGGGCGATCTGCCCGCGGATCGCTTCGGGCGCCATATACGCCGGCGTGCCGCTGACCCCGCTGGTCGAGACATCGACCTCGGGCAGGACGATGCCAAGGTCCATCAACAGGACCCGGCCGCCGGGGCAGAGCATCACGTTCGCGGGCTTCACGTCGCGGTGAGCGACCCCTGCGTGGTGAATCGAGACGAGCCCGTCGGCGATCGACACCAACACGTCGAGGACCTCCTGAATCGAGAACAGCCGGCCCGCCGCGCGGCGCTGCGAGAGGTGGTTTTCGAGGGTCGCGCCGTAGATGCGCTCCATCACCAGGTACTCGAGCCCTTCGTGAACCCCGAGCACGTGCACCGCCGGGATCAGCGGGCTGGTGAGGGCGGCGAGCGCTTGCGCTTCGCGGCGAAGCGACCGGTTGCCGTGACGGGCGACCTTGATCGCCACCCGCCGGTTGAGGACCAGGTCCTCTGCCTCGTAGACTTGGCCCTGGCCTCCTTCGCCGAGGAGCTTGGTTATCCGGAAGACGCCACTGAGCAACTGACCGACCAGATCCCTCGCCCCGTCCGCCTCGCCTGCTCGCGCGAGGCTGTCTTGGGTTGCGACGGGTAAGGTCTTGTCGGAGGTCATCGCGCCCGGTTCGTCAACTCAGGGGTCCGCGGCTCAAGAGAAGAGCCCGCTGATGACGCCACCGATGCCGCCTTTGTCGGCTGCGCCTTCAGCCGGCGTCGCCCCGCTGTCGCCCTTGAGCAGGCTGAGCAGCTTCGGCAGAGCCGCGCTCACCACCATCGTCGCCACTTGCGGCGCCAGGCCGGTCTTCTGGGCAACAAACCCGGCGACCGGAGCGATCATCGCGTTGATCGGACTCGCGCCCCCGCCGCCCATCAGTCCCGCAAGGCCACCCCCGGCGCCGCCGAGCATCCCTCCGGCGAGCGAGGCGATCCCGCCCAGGCCGCCGCCCGTCGCGGTTGTTTGAGCCATTGCCCCTTCGGCGGTGGCAGTCACCGCCGAGCTGGCCTGGTCGGCGGTCAGCCCCTGACCCTGCAGATTCTTCAG